>DATMOV010000266.1:0-12017 GCA_035568055.1 Cytophagaceae bacterium | reverse complement strand
ACCAATGGTTTTGGAAATAATTTATTTATAGATAATATTAATGTCACGGGCAATGCAGGCTTAGGATTGAACCTTGAAAGCTTCAATGCCTCGAAATCAGGTTCAGCAGTAGCGCTGAGCTGGAGAACTACTGAAAGTGATAAGACCGAAGTGTATAAAGTTGAAAGGTCATCCGATGGAGTTTCCTTTACCGAAATTCTTTCGGTAAACTCTTCCCAGGGAAAAAACTCTTATGCGATCATGGATAATACACCCGGCAGTGGCCTGGTGTATTACAGGCTCAAACAAACGCAGGAAGATGCAAACTTTAACTATTCGCCTGTTGTGGCAGTTGATATGACATCTAAGCCTTCTTCCCCGGATATAATTCTTTTCCCTAACCCTGTAAGCTCAGGAGAAATATTCTCCTTTGAAAGCCAGGAACAAGTTACGGGAGATTTGAAATTGTTTGACGTCACCGGCAAACAAATTGACGCTGTTTCCTTTAACCAGAAAGGTAGTTTTGTGGAAGTTTCAGTGAATGTAAATGCCGGCGTTTATATTGTCGAATATAAATCAGAAGGCTTGATCCGTAAGGGTAAAGTCATGGTGAAGTAAATTAAAAAGCTGCTCTCCCCTGGTCATGAATTGAAGAGCTGGTGGGAGATAGCTATTTCACCGGCTCTTCCCCTAGCCCACCACTTAAGTGGCGGGCTAGGGGAAGAGGTTAATAAATTTGCAGACTAATTTCCCATTTCAGGATTCTCTAGCGAGATACTATATAAAAAAGAGATCCTTTTAACTTCGGCCGGATCGCCTCCGAAAATTACCTCCAGGCTCTGTTTCTTAATTCTTCTTGCTGCAATGTGATCAGGTGGCCGATTGGTTTTCCATTGCGGTAAGCAATCACACGCAGCGTAACCGGTCCTTCAGGGATTTCTACAGGTATGGAATATTTTGCTGTGTAGCTGTCGGGCATGGCATCGTCAATAGTATAAAAAATATCTAAACCCGGCATTTCAGATTCCATTTCCAACATCAGCTTACCATCTTTTATACTTGTCTTTATGATCGGATCGTAAACTGCACGTGAATAATTAATCTCTGCAACATCAGCGCGCTCAAAGTGAGCCTCCATCCGTTTCGCGAATTTCTCCCAGTTCTTAGTAGCCCTGGACGACCAAAGAACCTCCGATAATGCCCATGCACGTGGATATGTCATGTATTGTGCATAACGCAGCGTTGGTATTTGTTCACTCCAGAGATTCCCTTGTCCGCCCAGAATGTATTTTGGATCCACTCCTTCCGGAGCAGGTTCAAAGCTATAACAGGTTTTTGCTCTTAGACCGGCATAAATCGGTGGCTCTATTGTTGACTCCCCTTGCTGATAGTCCAGGTAAGCATAGCTTGTAGGTGTCATCACTACATCGTGTCCCATTTTCGCTGCTTCGATTCCGCCTTCGATACCACGCCAGCTCATCACTGTTGCTTCCGGTGAAATGCCTCCTTCCAGGATTTCATCCCAACCCAGAAGTTTTTTATTTTTTGCTTTCAGAATTTTTTCCATCCGGCCCATAAAGTAGCCTTGCAGATCTTCCACATGATGTGTCTTCAACTGCTTCATCAGTGCCTTACAACCTGGATCCTGTGCCCAATAACCTTTGTAGCATTCATCACCGCCGATATGAATATACGGGTTCGGGAAAAGCGCGGCTACTTCGGTGAGAACCTTATCCATAAACTCATATACTTTTTCGTCCGACGGGTTAAGCGTGTTTTCAATCTTCATTTTAAAGGTGCCGTTTCCATACCAGTCAGCGAAATGAGTGCCAGGATTAACTTTTGTATCAGGATCTTTTTTGCAGCTCAATTCAGGATACGCCGCTAGAGCTGCCATGCTATGTCCCGGCACATCAATTTCTGGAACAATGGTGACATTGCGGTCCTGGGCATAGCGAATAATTTCTTTGATATCTTCCTGGGTATAGAAACCACCATCAGTGGCCGCTTCGCCTGGCTTTGGATCTGCCCGTTCACCAAAATGCCCTGAGCGTGGCACGCGCCATGCGCCTACCTGGGTGAGCTTTGGCAAAGATTTTATTTCAATTCGCCAGCCGTTATCATCTGTGAGGTGCCAGTGGAAAGTATTATATTTTAATCTTGCGATCTGATCAATGTAAAGTTTAACTTCTTCTTTTGGAAAAAAATGACGACTCACATCAAGCATAATTCCTCTCCAACCAAACCGTGGATAGTCAATGATTTTCACCGCCGGGATAGTCCAGGTGCTTTTTATTACAGATTTGCTTTCAATTTCTTTAGGCAAAAGCTGTATCAAAGTTTGGATACCATAGAACAGACCCGCTGCTTGATTGGCTGAGATTACCACACCCTTCGGCGTTGCCTCGAGGATATAGCCTTCCTTGCCCAGCAGCTGATCAGGTATATCATTCAAATTAAGTTGAAACTCACTTGTTTTACTTTGCTGAGCTTTCAGACCAAAACCTGTCGGGGTACTTAATCTTTGTGCAAGCATTTCTGCTGCTACTTTGCCTAAAGCTTTGTCGTAACCAATCGTCGAAGAATTACTTAGAACATAAGAGCCTGTTGATTGTTGTATTTCAACAGGCTGTGGAATTAATTGAATGGGATTGTCCTGTGCCTTAACACATGAATTCGTCAGCAGGAGTAAAAAGGAAAGAAGGTTTTTCATTGGATGGTTTTATGTTGATGAAAAATAGTTTTCAGTTTTAAATATACCATCTCAGCCCTGCTTTGCAAAGTTGAGCTTGATCAAGGTTTAATTTTTTTCAGGATTCAGTCAGCTTACTTTTTGTTCTGAGGTATGTGCTTGTCCTGATAATATCCTTATACAGCTCAGGCCTTCTCGCTTTTTTATACCTGTATCCGCCAGCCCTGGTAAGTTTATCAGGAGCAATCGTTGCGGGTTGTCAGATTATTGTCAGGTTCACGGCATTCGGCCATAATATCTCAATAAGGATCTATGATCGCAGAGGAATGATTCTTTAACTGATCATCATCCATTCCAATCGCATTCAGGAATGAGCTTTAATGCTTCCACATATAACTCTTATTGGTATAAAAAAAGAGTGGCGCATAGCTCATAATCTTTGACTTTTACTTCAATGATTTTTAATCCCTGCGAGCGAGCTGATTGTTAACCGATCCCATTGGTATGATATGCCAGCAGGGGAATGTGTGTTTGATAGGATAATTTTTTGGTTAAGCTTCTATCGTATATTTTTTGAAATAAAGTTCGCTTATGAGAATTCATCACAATCAGGTCTATGTTTTTCTCCTCCGCATATTGATCAATGGCATGCACGACATCTTTATCAATAATGGAAATAAATTTCAAATTCTGGAAGCTGATATTTTTACGAACAAGTATTTCGAATCTTTCCAATAAAACGTTTCCGATATTGTCTTCCTGATCACACACATTCGCTATTGTTATTTCTCCATCGAATATTTCAGCAAGGTCAGCAATATTATTAAGTACTGAAAAGTCACTCTTTTCATAGTCGCTTCCGTAAAGAATATTTTTTAAAGGAGAATAACTTGCATGGTCCGGAACTATAAAAACAGGGCAGCTGGCTTTTTCAATTACTTTGCCGGTAACTGTTCCAAATAATATACTGGCTAGTTTTCCTGCCCCTTTGGTACCCATAAAGATTATATCAATATTTTCGTTTTTTATAATTTCTGAGATGGAAGAAGTAACTGAGCCTTCTTTGATCAGGTAAGCGCATATAACATCCGGCGCTAATAGTTTTGCTTGTTTGAGCAAATCTTCAATATGCTCTTTTTCGATTCGCTCCGAAAATTCTATTTGCCTTTCAATGCTGTCAAGAGGAACTTCCGCACCTACTATCGGCACCCCTACAATCGGTAAATGATATGTATGAAGCACGGTTATCGAAGCCTTTACTTTTTTGGCAAAATTCAATGTATAATAAAAGGCATTTGCCGCGTTCCCGGAAAAATCAGTCAGGAAAAGGATTGTGTTTATTTTCATAGCTGGATAATTTAGTCTTGAGAATAACTAACCTGAAATGAGAATGTTTTGGTTTATTTATGGAGCTGGCTGGAATAAATAAGTCAAAATGGTGGTGGCTATATGAAATGATCTAAAATCATAAATGGGAAAGTATTTCCTCATTTAAAACCTTTTGGATGGAAGTAGGTTTGGTCTGTATATAAAAAATATGTTCAACTAAATTTATAAAAACATGTCACTAATCAGAAAAAGAAATGCTGAGCTTGCGCCGATGCGTTCAATGTTAACCGACATTCTCAATGAAACCCGATTGTTAAATTCCGACCTTTTTGACATGACCAGTCTGTCGGTAAATCTTCCCGCAATAAATATCGTGGAAGATGAAAAAGAATTTAAGGTAGAAATGGCAGCTCCCGGATTCTCTAAAAAGGATTTTAAGGTTAAAATTGAAAATGATACCCTTATTATTTCCGCTGAAAAGAAAGAGGAGCAAAAAGAGGAAAATAAAGAATTTAAAAGAAGAGAGTTTAATTATAGCTCATTTGAAAGAGCTTTCGCTTTACCTGAATCAATCAATGAGGATAACATTAATGCTCAATACAATGATGGCATCCTAAAGCTTACTTTGCCAAAAGTTGCAGGCGCAAGGAGAAAATCGAAAGAAATTTCCATCGGTTAATTGTAATTGAAGAAGAGCGGGACCATTGTCGTGCTCTTCTTTATATTTCTAAAAAATCACTTTGGAAATATAATTGTCCCATACAATTCAGATACTTTTTTATATTTATATTGCAGTATGATTCTAGGAATAGACATAGGAGGCACATCAGTTAAATTCGGCCTCGTTTCCGATCAAGGACAGATCACCAGCTCCGAAAAATTTGATACTGCTGAGTGGGTTAATCATGATGGATTCACACCTTCTTTAATAGCAACAATAAAAAAATACACCGTTTCATTTCCCGAAATCAAAGGTGTTGGCATTGGCTTCCCTGGCTTGATCTCCGCAGATCGCAGGAAAGTAATTATGCTGCCCAATATTCCGTCGGTAGAAAATGCTCCAATAATGGATCTGTTAGAAAAGGAGTTTCCGGGTATTCTGATAAAAATTGAGAATGATGCCAAATGCGCAGCGCTTGGCGAATACCATTTTGGAGAGGGTAAAGGCTCGGATAACTTTATGCTGATCGCATTAGGAACCGGGGTTGGAAGCGGCGCCATCATCAATAAGCAGCTTTTTATAGGAGCGAGAGGAAATGCGATGGAAATAGGCCATATATTTTTGTCAGATGGAAAAACATTAGAGCAGCATATAGGAAGCAATCAACTTTTTAAATATGCTTCTGAAGTTATTTCTAAAGCTCCTGAAGGTTCAACCAAATTAAAAGGAACTGCAATTACAGGAATTGCTCTGCAAAAGGCAGCAAGAGCTGGAGACATCCATGCGATTGCGATCTATAATTATGCCGGAAATCTTATTGGAGAAACATTGATCTCTGTGATCCGGGTACTTGATATTACTACCATCCTTTTTGGCGGCGGAATCTCCGAGGCCTTTGAATTTCTTGCCCCCTCTATAAAATTAAGGCTCGATAAAAACCTCCCTCCATATTATTCAAAAGATATAGTTCTCAAAAAAGCTTCATTAAGCAATGATGCTGGTATATTGGGAGCTGCGGGGTTGTGCATTGACCTTGATTAGAGAATTAAAGGATTTGCGCCGTTAGATAAATGAGCGCAAATAAGCCGATATCACTTCCCTATTATTTTTCTACACAATATATATATATATGATTTTCAGTTATTAATCTTTTACCAAAATAATCTTATAAGTTGGGAACATTTCATTTTATCGGAGTCTAATATATTTAAACAACTCTAAATATAAGTGAAAATGAAATTAAACAGACTTATTCTTTTATTATGCGTGGCGTGTGCCTGTGATTCTAAGTTTTTCCTTATGAAAAAAATTTCATTGTTAATTCTCTTCATTGCTGTTTCTTTAAGTACAATGGGACAGATGACTGTTTCATTTACAGCTACAAATTCCTGTAACCATGATGGTACAGCCACTGCGACTGTCACAGGAGGAACGGCTCCATATTCTTACAAATGGTATTATAGTGGCCTTACAACAGTCATAGGAACAGGCTCTTCTCTTTCCGGACTTATTGATGGAATATACCGCGTGGCAGTCACTGATGCTAATAATCAAATACAAGATAGCTATGTAAAAGTAAGTCCTTTTTTCACTTTCACTGTAAGCACAACCCCGGTTACATGCAATAACGATGGCGCTGCCACAGTTACACCCACGGGAGGAACTGCACCCTATACATATAGCTGGAGCTCTGGACAAACTACCCAATCTATTTCAAATTTGTCAGTAGGCAGTTATTCGACATTTGTTACCGATGCGAGTGGATGCGAAAGTCATGACAGTCTTCCTGCGCATATTTATTCAAATTCCTCTGTTTCTCTTAATATTTCCAATGTAGCAGGAGTTTGCAATATTCTTCCATCTGCAACTACTACTCCTTCAGGTGGAGTAGCTCCTTATACTTATTATTGGAATACAACCCCTATACAAACTACTGCAACAGTGACGGGCTTGACTGCAGACAGTGTATATCAGGTTATAGTAACGGATGCGAACGGCTGTATTCAGATTGGCTATGTCTATCCTTACAATAATACAAATGCATTAAGTCTCAACACTACCGCAACCCCTGAGGTTTGTGGTGACCATACTGGCACGGCATCGGCGACTCCCTCTATCGGTACGGCTCCTTTCTCCTATTTATGGAATAATGGAATGACAACACAATCAATTTCCGGTCTGGCCAAAGGTATTTACAGAGTAACAGTTACCGATGCAGGTGGGTGTAAATCCACAGGCTCGGTTTATGTTGACGACACCTCGCCTATTATGGGTTATGTAGGTTCAAGCGCAACTTGCGTTAATGGAAATGGAACAGCAACTGTAAATGCTTCTGGCGGCTCCGCTCCATATTCTTATTTATGGTCGGATGGACAAACTTCTTCTACTATAAATACCCTGAATTATGGCACATACAGTGTCGTTATTTCGGATGTGACGGGATGTTCAAAAACCAAGTATGCATATATAGAGGCAGATTGGAGTTGTACTTATGGATCAGTTACTGGAATAGTGTATAACGACATAAATGGCAATTGTATTCAGGATGCCGGTGAGAATGGTATTGCAGATGCAATGGTATACATTTCGCCAGGCGGATATGGGACTTCTACAAACTGGGATGGAAGTTATTCCTTTTATGTTGTTCCCGGAACATATATCATTTCTCATACGCCGCTTACCAACTGGACACAGATTTGTCCCGCGTTCCCAGGTACTATTACTGTCAATGTGATTTCTGCAGGCATTACTTATTCTAGTAATGATTTTGGAGATCAGGTTACACCGGGAATTCAGGATCTTGAAGCAAAATTATATTGTGGGGGTGGAAGGCCTGGTTCCACTTACTACCCATTGCTTGTTTATAAAAATAATGGAGGTAGTGCAATGAGCGGGACTGTTTCCTTTACTCATAGCAATCTGGTGAGTTTCTACGGTAGCTATCCTTCAGCCAATAATTATAACTCCGGCACACTTACTGCCCAATGGAATTTTGTAAATCTATTGCCTGGCGAAGAAAGATGGATCGAACCTGGAATGTTCATTCCTATAGGCACTGCTTTAGGTACCCATCTAAATTCTTCGGTTTCTATTAGCCCCACTATTGGAGATATATTGTTATCGAATAATGTGGATAGTTGCTATGGAATTGTGATTGGATCTTATGATCCCAATGAATTAAGTGTGAGTCCGCAGGGAGCTACGAATTACGGATATATAAATCCATCCGATTCTGTTCTGAGCTATATGATCAATTTTCAAAATACAGGAACAGATACCGCTTTTATTGTGGTAGTAAGAGATACGCTGAACACACATCTGGCTGGGGCCAGCGTACATGATTTATTTGCAAGTCATGATGTTAAACTTAATGTGAAAGGGAACGTCCTGGAATTTACTTTTAATAATATTAATTTACTCGACAGCGCACATAATGAAAAAGGAAGCCATGGTTTTGTTTCGTTCAAAATTAAGGTAAAAAAATCTACACCGGTTGGCACCACGATTCCAAATAAAGCTGATATCTATTTTGATTATAATGTTCCCGTAACAACCAACGGAGTAATGAACACGTTGAAACAAAATATTACCGGAATTTTGAACGCAGTAAGAATCAATAATATTTTACAGGTTTATCCGAATCCAGCCCATGAAGACTTCACAGTTTCTTATGAGCTGCCAAATGCCTCTTCTGTATCTTTAAAATTATTTTCAGCATTAGGTGAAGAAAAAACTGTTATGCAAACTACTCAGCAGAACAAAGGAATTAATAGCATAAGATTTTCTGCAAAAGATAATCACCTGAGTCCGGGAGTTTATATTCTCAAATTATATTTGGATGAAAATATTCTTACGACAAAAATTATTTTGACAGAATAGTTTTGTCGTATAATTGTTGACCTGATGTTAACAGTGATAAGTTTTTTTAAATTTCATACATACTTCGTTCTTTACATTTTTTAACTTTTATTAAACTAACTTTTATGATAAAGCATTTTTACACACAAGCACTTATTGTAGCATTACTACTTATGCTTGTTCCATTAACATTTAATGCTAACGCCCAAACATTCCTTGACAAATCTCAGTGGCAGATTTTGAAAGCTTATGATTTTAATCCAGGAGATAATTTATCTTCAGATTGGATTTTTACATTTCCAAACTATAATAATAATGCGACAGCTTGTCCTTATTATGATGCTTGGAACCTTCAACAAAATTGCATTATAGATGCTAGCGGGATTCTTCATTTAAAAATGGCTGCAGGTCCATATACAGATCCAAATGGGAAAATATGGAATTATACAGGCGGAATGTTGTGTAGTAATTACACTCAACCATTACAAGACTGTCCTTCAAATCCTGGGGGTTATATGCATGGTATGTTTGAAATTCGCTGTAAGATGCCTAAAGGTATGGGATTTCTTCCTGCTTTTTGGTTAACCGGTCACGATGCCTGGCCTCCTGAGTTAGATGTATTTGAAACCGATGGTAAAGATCCCAAAGAATTCTTCAGTACTCATCATTGGGTTGGTGGTTCACCTTCTTGTACTGGGGCAAACTGTGCCAATTTAATGACAATATCTTCTGTGGGTACTCAAACTTTTACCATGCCTGCCGGATGGACAATAGATGTTGGTCAGCCATTAATTATTAATAATAGTCTGGCCAACACTTATATGAAGGGAAATGTAATCTCATACAATAATACCACTGGCCTATGCACTTTAAATGTTACTAGCTCGCAAGGAAGCGGAACCTATAACAGCTGGACGATCTGTTGTGAAAGGGGCGATTGTTCTTCTGGCACTAACTATCATAAACAAACTGGCACAGGGCTAGATGATGAATTTCATACTTATACCCTGGTTTGGAACCCTTCTGAAATTGCCTGGTTTTTTGATGGAAAGGAAATACGAACAGAAAACAGATCTGGAAGAATGTTCAATGATTGTTCGTGGAGAAGAATGTCTATTATTATTAGTTTGGCCTTTAATTGCCCTAGTGTAGTTCCATCATTAAATAATCATTTTCTGGTTGATTATGTAAAAGTATATAGCCCTACAGCAAGTAATCTTACGTCAAGGAACTACAAGCAAAATAATAAAATGTCTATGGACAATACTTCATACCTCATAGATCAAACTACTTCAAATGCTACCAATGTTGCAAATTCGAAATTTGCAATAATGAATGCCTCAAATGGTATTTTTTACAAAGGCACAGATAATAGGCTCTGGAATTATTGGTGGAACGGCAGTTCATTTGTTTCAAATTGTCTCAACTGGAATGTGGCAGACCTTGTATCAGATTTAACTATAGACCAAAGTAATAATAGAGTATATTATAAAAATTCTTCTAATTGGTTAACATATTGGGATGGCTCCTTTCATTCAATCCCCTCAAGTAATTGTGCCGGATCTATAAGTGCCAACAATTCTCTCTCAAAGGTTTATTACAGAGGTTTTGAATCAAAAATATGGAATTATTATTTAACAGCACCAAATGTATGGGCATTCGGACCTGTCAATACAACCAATTATGATGCTAATGTTGCCGGAGGGATTTGTACCAATGCAGCTGGTTCAGATCTTTATTATAGAGGAACTGACAATAATATCTGGAGAATAAGTTGGAATAATAATGCCTGGCAGGCTGCTGTGAGGCTTAATACCAATGGTAATGTAACCGATGATATGTTATATGTTGAATCCATTAACAAAATATATTATCGTTCGACTGATAATAGAATTTATAATTGTTATTTTTTTTCTGGCCAATGGTATACAGCACCTCTTAGCTATGCTTCAGAAGATAATGATGCGATAGGAAACATTGCCTATGATTCGCAAAAAGGAATAGTATATTACATCAGTAATTCGGGAATGTTAGGTCATTATTATATTGATAATGATCCCGCGATAACAAATTGGTATAACTCAATCACAAATGGAGTTACTACCCCAAATGCTGCCGGACCAATTGTTATAAGAAATGACGGAACCATTTTTTACAGATCAACAACTGGCTCCATGAACGAAATGGGTTGGAGAAATGGGGAAATTATTAATCCTAGTCCATCAATTACTTACTCGGTTTACAGGACTTCATATGTAGATAATAAAATTAATAATACGAATAGTATTGACAATCTTAAAATAAAGGTATATCCTAATCCATCAGATCAAAGTTTGAATTTTAATTTTGATCTCGAAGAATCGTCTTTAGTATCAATCACTATCTATGATATTGTTGGGAGAATTGTATCGATCCCAGTAAAAGATGAATACAAAGAGAAAGGAACTCATACTTATTCATTCTCCGACTTTAATCTTTCTCCCGGAACTTATTTGTTTGATTTCAAAACGTCTTTCTGGTCCTATAAAGGAACGTTGGTAAGAAATTAAAACTGCAATCTAAAGAAAGTGTCAGGAATGTATTCGCTCACTCCTTGCAACTTTAACTGGCTACAACAAAAGGAGATGCGTCACGCAATTAGTGAAGGTAACGAAAAGGCAAATGTTAACTTAACTGTAACTATTGTACGGTGGAGACATCCACCAAGGAAGATGCCTAAGGTGAAGTAGGTATAAAAAGGCTTGAAATTTTAAAAATTTCGAGCCTTTTTATCTTGTCATGCTAAGCGAAGTCGAAGCATTGTTGAAACTAGTATCGGGTTCACATTAACATGCAAGTCTTCGACGGAGTTTATACTAAGTATAGCGAATGTACTCAGACTGATACATGCCGCTATTATTTGCTATTTCAAATAATCTGAATGAATTGACTGCCGTTCAGCAGCAGTTTCTAAAGTCTAACCTCTAAAATCTAAACCCTACTTCATCCCCCTGATAAACTCTTTCTTATCCATCACAAAGCTCCACATGCCAACCAATTCCTCTAAACGGTAATTGACAGCCTGGTCTTTCGGGTATTTCTCTTTGATGATTTTATAATCAGCCTCTTTGATATCTTTTCCCGGAACACCATGGCATTTTAAACAAGTGGTTTCAATGAGAATGGGACACGTGAAAAGTATCGTCCTATCCTGGATCAGGGGGGGGTGTGGATTTTTAGAAATCTTGTTTATTATATTGTAATGATAAGCTTCCAGCAAAGTTTTTTCGGTTGAATCTGGAACATTTTCAGGGTTGCGAGGCTTCATGGAAACCCGGCGGATCTTTATAAACTCTGCCTTCTCTATAGAATCTATAAATGTGTTCTTGCTAAGAGCGCAATATTCCATCGCCTTTTCAAAGCTCTCTTTATTAAAAGCTTCCTCCACCTTCATGGAAATCTTTTTTTGAGTAAACAGCGTCAGCCTTATACCTTTTGTTTCTGCACCGGCAAGAATAT
>DATMOV010000265.1:0-8144 GCA_035568055.1 Cytophagaceae bacterium | reverse complement strand
ATTTTAAAATTTATTTTGTCGACCCTAAAACGAAATTTATTTACAAAGAATACAATTTAGAAGGAGCAAGTCCACCCTCTGAAATTAAATATAGAAGAGGCGCCCCCGATGAAGTATTTGGTAATCCACCTGACCTTCTTGGTTATTTAAATTCTATTTGTGTAATGACTTTATCGAATAAAATGAAATAGTTCCTAGCTGGTCCGAAGTCTTCCTTTGGGAGACTTCGGACTTTTTATGAATAGGAAGTCTATGACTTTCCTCCCGCAGGCAAATAGATTGATCTCATATCTATAAAAAGAAAAGGACATGAATATATTCCATGCCTTTTCCTATTAATCCTTTAAATCCTACGAATCAAGGTCTACCTTGAACTCATCTTTTCCTTAGTCTTCTTCAACTGATTTTTTAGATTTTCGACGGCTTCATCTACGGCTTCTTCGAAGGTGGCGTTGTTTTCTTTTACCATCAAAGATGTTCCGGGGATATTGATTTTTAAGTGTACATGCTTGTTGCCTTTCTGTTCATCATTTTCCAGGCGAAGAATTACATCGCCGTCAATGATCTTATCAAAAAAAGTGTCCAGCTTGTCCATTTTTTTCTGGATGAAGTCTAACAATTTTTTGTCAGCAGTGAAGTGGATTGATTGCATTTGAAGTTTCATAGGCGTATATATTTAAAAAGTTATCTGTTATTTATTCGTTATTACCTGATTTTGGATGCGCTTTCTCAAAGATCGCTTTTAGCTTTTCAATCGAGTTATGCGTGTAAACCTGTGTAGCAGCCAGACTTGAATGTCCCATCAGATCCTTAATGGCATTCAGGTCAGCTCCATTGTTCAAAAGATGCGTAGCGAATGTATGCCTTAGCACGTGTGGGCTTTTTTTGTCCACCGCAGTATTTTTAAGATATATCTTCATTTTTCTCTGAACAAACATGGGGTAAAGCTTTTTTCCCCGATCTGTTACAATAAAATAATCTTCCGTCTCTTTTCCAAAATCCTGTCTCATCCTTTTATATAAATGAATAAGATCGGATAATGTTTGATTTATTGGAATGATCCTTTCTTTATTGCCCTTTCCCAGCACTTTAAGTATGGATTTATTCAGGTTAATATCTTTATCTTTGATCCCGATGAGTTCAGAAAGGCGCATGCCGGTTCCATATAAAAGCTCAAGAATGAGTCTGTCCCTGATCCCGGTAAAATCATCAGAAAAAGAATTCTCATTCAGGATCTCAGGCATGTCATTGCTTTCAATAAAAACAGGCAATGATTTTTTTATTTTTGGAGCAATCAGCTTTAAAGTAGGGTCTTTGGCTATATCTCCCTTTCGGAGAAGGAATTTAAAGTAAGATCTCAGCGATGCGATTTTCCTATTGAGTGTTTTTGCAGAAAGGTCGTCATCCATCAGGAATACAAGCCATGATCTTATCTTGGGATAATCTGCTTCAGCGAGGGTTAATTCGTAAATTTGGGAGAGGTAAGCGGAGAACTGCTCAAGATCATTCTTATAAGAGGTTAGCGTGTGTTTGCTATACCTCTTTTCGAATTGAATGTATTTTAAGAAAGAATCTATCATTTAGTATTACCCGTTCCGGTAATACTAAATGTAAAGAATTTTTACTTCTAAGAAAAGAGATTAGTAATTATCAGTAGCAAACATAGTTTGCTTGTATGTCGCCTTGATTTTTTCAGTTCTTCTTGTAATGGAAGGTTTTTCGAAATAGCTTCTGTATCTAAGTTCTTTTAGAACGCCGGTTCTTTCGAATTTTTTCTTGAATCTCTTAAGCGCTTTGTCAATAGACTCGTTTTCTTTAATGTTGATGATGATCATAATTTCTTTACAAATATTTTACAAAAGGTTACAAATATAATGTGAATTCTCCTTAAAATCAATACCAGAGATATTATTTTAATAAGGTTTTGGCAATAACAATTTTCTGTATTTCCGAAGTTCCTTCCCCAATGGTGCAGAGTTTAGCGTCGCGGTAGAATTTTTCTACGGGATAATCCTTGGTATAGCCATAGCCTCCAAAAATCTGAACGGCATCATTGGCTACCCTTACGGCTACTTCAGATGCATAATATTTTGCCATGGCAGCTTCTTTAGTGACAGCCAGCCCTCTGTTTTTCATATCAGCCGCTCTGAAGGTCAATAATTTAGCGGCTTCAATCTCAGTGGCCATGTCTGCCAGCTTAAAGCTTATTCCCTGGAATGATGCAATAGGTTTATTAAACTGCTGCCTTTCCTGTGAATAGGCTAAAGCGGCAAGAAAAGCACCCTCCGCGATTCCCACGCTTAATGCCGCGATGGAAATTCTGCCCCCATCAAGCACCTGCATAGCCTGGATAAATCCGTCCCCAACATTCCCAAGGATATTATCTTTATGTACGCGGCAATCAGTAAAGATCAGCTCGGTGGTTTCTGAGGCTCTCATACCCAGCTTATTTTCTTTTCTTCCTGATTCAAAACCTTTGGTTCCTTTTTCTATGACAAAGGCTGTCATGCCATGTTTGTCTTCAGTCTTACCTGTCCTGGCAATAACTACAGCCACATTTCCTGATTTGCCATGGGTAATGAAATTCTTGGAGCCATTGAGCACATAATGGTCACCGTCTTTTATAGCGACAGTTTTCATGTTGCCCGCATCAGAACCGGTATTTGCTTCGGTAAGTCCCCAGGCACCGATCCACTCTGCAGTAGCAAGTTTTGGTAACCACTTTTTCTTTTGTTCCTCATTGGCAAACTTGAGAATATGACCTGTGCATAAAGAGTTGTGTGCGGCTACTGATAAACCAATGGAGCCGCAGATCTTTGAGATCTCAATAAGAGTTGTTACATATTCGAGGTAACCAAAGCCGGATCCACCATATTGTTCGGGAACCATCACGCCCATCAGGCCAACTTTTCCAAGCTCTTTGAACAATGGTACCGGAAATTCCTGAGCTTCGTCCCATTCCATCACTTTAGGCTTAATATGTTTTGCCCCGAAATCCCGTATCATCTGGGAGATCATCTTTTGATTATCATTCAACTCAAGTTCCATGTTTCAACGTAAAAAGTTATTTTGAATTAACGCCCATCTTATTGCAAAGGTTTGTAAAAATAGTTTAAAATATGCTCAAACGATTATTCCACTAAACAATTTATAAGCCATTACACATTACATCACCGGCTGAAAGATTAGTAATTATAGTCCTAAAATCATATTTTTGATTTATCGTTAATTTATTTTCTTTATAAAATATGAAAATTGCAGTTGTCGGGACCGGCTACGTTGGATTAGTAACGGGAACCTGTTTTGCCGAAACAGGAAACTTTGTCAGTTGTGTGGATATAGATGAGAAGAAAGTCAGAAAGATGAAGAAGGGGGAGATTCCCATTTACGAACCCGGCCTTGACATTCTTTTTGATCGGAACATCTCTGAAGGACGCCTTAAGTTTACAACAAAGTTAAAGGAGGGTATTGAAGGAGCACAGGTAATTTTTCTGGCTTTGCCAACACCTCCGGGAGAAGATGGCTCAGCTGACCTGAGTTACATATTAGGTGTCGCTAACGACCTTGGGCCGCTTTTAAAAGAATATTGTGTGATCGTGGATAAAAGCACTGTCCCGGTGGGAACCGCGGAGCGGGTAAGAAGCAAGATCGCATCCGGATCAAAGGTTGATTTTGATGTGGTATCCAACCCTGAGTTCCTGAGAGAAGGCGTAGCCATTGACGATTTTATGAAGCCTGACCGCGTTATTGTGGGAACCTCTTCGCCGAAAGCTAAAATGATCATGGAAAAATTGTATGCTCCACTGGTGCGTCAGGGTAACCCGATCATTTTTATGGACGAGCGTTCAGCCGAACTTACTAAATATGCTGCTAATTCATTCCTTGCTATGAAAATATCTTTCATGAATGAAATGGCCAACCTGTGCGAAAAGCTGGATGCCAATGTGGATCAGGTCAGAATAGGTATAGGTACAGACAGCCGTATCGGGAAAAGGTTTTTATTTCCGGGTGTAGGTTATGGAGGCAGCTGTTTCCCTAAAGATGTGCAGGCGATGGTGAAGATGTCGCAGGAGAATAAATATGAATTTAAGATCCTGGACTCTGTAATGGAGGTTAATAAAATTCAAAAACAGGTACTTATTCCTAAGATCAGAAAATATTTCAAGAATGATCTTAAAGGAAAAAAGTTCGCTATATGGGGGCTTGCATTTAAACCCAATACGGACGATATCAGAGAAGCCCCTGCATTGGAAATGATCAACGCACTGCTCGCCGCTGGAGCTAAGGTTTCAGCATTTGATCCTGAGGCCATGGAGAATGTTAAAAATATTTTTGGAAAGAAAATAGAATTCGAAGAGAACGCTTACGAGGTGCTGAAAAAGGCAGACGCCCTCATCATTATGACTGAATGGGCAGAGTTTCGTTCTCCCGATTTTGAAAGAATGGGTAAGATGCTAAATCATAAAGTGATTTTCGATGGCAGAAATGTTTTTGAACCACAGCAAATGAAAGAGATGAATTTTCATTATGAATCCATTGGAAGAAAAAGCCTGTAATGATATGAAGGAAAAAAGAAAAAGAATTTTGATTACAGGTGGAGCAGGCTTTCTGGGCTCCCATCTATGTGACCGGTTTATAAAAGAAAATTTCCATGTGATCGCCATGGATAATCTTATCACTGGAAACATTAAAAATATAGAGCATCTTTTCAAGCTTGAGAATTTTGAATTTTATAATTGTGATGTATCCAGGTTCGTATATGTGCCAGGTGAACTTGACTATATTCTGCATTTCGCTTCTCCCGCGAGTCCGATAGATTATCTGAAAATTCCCATACAAACTTTGAAGGTAGGATCTCTGGGAACACATAATCTTCTTGGGCTTGCTAAAGCAAAAAAAGCAAGAATACTGGTTGCATCCACCTCAGAGATTTATGGTGATCCTCTGATCCATCCACAGACAGAAGATTATTGGGGAAATGTAAACCCAATAGGGCCGCGTGGCGTATATGATGAGGCGAAAAGATTTCAGGAAGCGATCACGATGGCTTACCATACTTTTCATGGACTTGAAACAAGAATTATCAGAATATTTAATACTTATGGACCTCGTATGCGTCTCAATGATGGCCGGGCATTACCTGCTTTCATCGGACAGGCATTAAGGGGAGAAGACATTACAGTTTTTGGAGACGGCTCGCAGACACGTTCTTTCTGCTATGTCGATGACTTGGTGGACGGAATTTACCGGTTACTGATGAGTGACTATGTGTACCCGGTAAATATTGGTAACCCGGATGAAATCACCATCAAAGAATTCGCGGAGGAGATTATCAGGTTAACTGGAACCAAACAGAAGATCGTTTATGATCCTTTACCTAAAGATGATCCCAAACAGAGGAAGCCTGATATTACCAAAGCAAAAGAGATACTAAAATGGCAGCCAAAAGTTTCGAGAGCGGAAGGATTAAAAGTGACGTATGAGTATTTTAAATCTTTGCCCGAAAAAGATCTGGCTCATAAAGAGTTTTACTAAAGATAAGTCCATTGATTGAAGAAAAGAATTATTATATACATCCAACAGCTATTATAGATGATGGATGCATTATTGGTACTGGTAGTAAGATCTATCATTTTTCACACCTTATGCCATGCACTATAGGGAAAAAATGTATGATAGGACAAAATGTGTTTATAGCAACCGGAGTGGTATTGGGCAACAATGTCAAGATCGAAAATAATGTCTCCGTATATAAAGGGGTAACTTGTGAAGATGATGTTTTCCTTGGCCCTTCAATGGTATTTACCAATATTATTAATCCCAGAAGCACTGTAGAGAGAAAAGGACAATATATGTCTACAAAGGTAGGCAAAGGAGCTACCATCGGTGCGAATGCAACTATTGTATGCGGAAATAATATTGGAAAGTATGCTTTCATTGGAGCGGGTGCTGTGGTGACCAAAGAAGTTCCTGATTATGCATTGTTCTTGGGCAACCCCGGCAAGCAAGTAGGATGGATGAGTGAGTATGGAAACAGACTGGCGTTTGATTCACTCGGCATAGCGATATGTCCTGAAAGCAAACAGAAATATCGCTTAAAGGAAAATACAGTATCTAGGATCAAAAATGGTATATAGTAATTTAATTCATAAGCAGACCCACCTGGCGGTAATTGGTTTGGGTTACGTGGGCCTTCCAATTGCGCTTGAATTCGCAAAGAAGGTGAAAGTAGTAGGCTTCGATATCAATCCGAAAAGGGTTGAGATGATGAAGAAAAAAGTCGATCCAAGCGGTGAGCTAAGCAAAGAAGATTTTGAAGGGTGCCACATTGAATTCACGTATGATCTTGCTGACCTGAAGAAGGTCACATTTTTTATTGTAGCGGTTCCAACTCCTATCGATCCACATAATCTTCCTGACCTGAAGCCATTATTATCTGCTGCTTATTCAGTAGGTAAAGTTTTGAAGAAAGGTGATTATGTAGTTTTTGAATCCACTGTATATCCCTCATGCACCGAAGAAGATTGTGTTCCTATCCTTGAGAAAGAATCAGGACTGAAATTTAATAAAGATTTTAAAGTGGGGTTTTCTCCTGAAAGAATTAATCCGGGCGACAAGGAACATACATTGGCTAAAATCACAAAAGTCGTTTCAGGCAGTGATGTCGATGCCTGCGAAGAGATCGCTAAAGTTTACGGATTGGTTGTCACCGCCGGAGTATATAAAGCTTCTTCCATCAAAGTCGCCGAAGCGGCAAAGATTATTGAGAATACCCAGAGAGACCTGAATATAGCACTGATGAACGAGCTTTCCCTTATCTGTGACAGGCTTGGAATAAATACTTTCGAAGTGCTGGAAGCCGCGGGCACCAAATGGAATTTTCTTAAATTTTATCCGGGACTGGTTGGCGGACATTGCATAGGCGTAGATCCTTACTATCTTACTTATAAATCGAAGCAATTAGGCTATAATCCAAATGTGATTCTTAGTGGAAGAGGCATCAACGACAGCATGGGAGCATATATCGCCAAGAAAACAGTTCAGCTCCTGGTGAAAGAGAAGAAAGATATTTCTGAATCACGTGTATTGGTGATGGGTGCCACTTTCAAAGAAAACGTAGAGGACATAAGAAATTCAAAAGTAGTTGACCTTATCAAAGAACTTATTTCCTTCAGTGTGAAAGTTGATATTGTTGATCCTTGTGCTGATCCATCCGACTTCAAGCACGAATATGAACTTGAACTTGTAAAATCTCCAGGTAAAAATTATGATGCTATTATATTGGCCGTGTCACATAAGGAGTATATTAATATCGATCCTTCATGGTTCCGTTCAGTTACCGGAAAAAATGCTATTTTTGTTGATATTAAAGGGCTTTATAGAAACAAGATCAGTGGAATGACTTATTGGAGCCTCTAGCAATCTCACTCATGAAGAAAATTTTAATTACTGGTGGAGCAGGATTTATCGGTTCGCATGTTGTCCGCCTTTTTGTAAATAAATATCCGGACTATCTGATTTATAATTTAGATAAGCTCACTTATGCAGGCAACCTCGCCAACCTTACCGATATTGAGGATAAATCAAATTACAAATTCATTAAAGGTGATATTGTCGATCCACAATTCATCAATGATTTGTTTGCAGAGCATCATTTCGACGGCGTTATTCATCTGGCTGCTGAGTCGCATGTCGATAGATCCATCACCAATCCGATGGAATTCATTTACACAAATATTGTCGGGACAGTAAACCTGTTGAATGCAGCAAAGAATAGCTGGAAAGATAAACCCAATGGAAAATTATTCTATCATGTGTCAACGGATGAAGTTTATGGCTCATTATACGATGACGGATTTTTTACAGAAGAAACTTCTTATGATCCGCAATCTCCTTACTCAGCCTCCAAAGCCGGCTCAGATCATTTTGTAAGAGCCTATCACAATACTTACAAAATGCCGGTGGTCATTACCAACTGTTCCAATAATTATGGAATGAATCAATTCCCTGAAAAGCTTATTCCCTTATTCATCCATAATATAAAAAATAATAAGCCTTTGCCTGTATATGGAAAAGGCGAGAATATACGGGATTGGTTGTATGTGGTGGATCATGCAAGAGCCATCGATGTAGTTTTTCATAAA
>DATMOV010000264.1:0-13559 GCA_035568055.1 Cytophagaceae bacterium | reverse complement strand
AAGAGAGCGAAAGAAAAAGGATATAACCTTTGTCCTTGCTCTCTTTTTCTTTTAGTTTGCCGGACGTCCGCAAATTTCCAATTCAATTTCAGGAGCTCTTATTCCTGAAGCTTCGGCTATTTTCCCATTTTTTGCGGTAAGCGTCAGCACAACTTCTCCGAATATTTTATCTTCATGGTATCTGGCAGGATTTTTTAAAATATCTTTTAATTTTTTTATAACAGAATCTCTTTCTGTGATCGAATAATTTTTCATCACAGTTTTTATGATGATCCCGATTACTTTTCCTTCAGGATACCCAAGCTTCA
Source organism: Cytophagaceae bacterium (assembly GCA_035568055.1). Taxonomy (GTDB): domain Bacteria; phylum Bacteroidota; class Bacteroidia; order Cytophagales; family Cytophagaceae; genus DATMOV01. The sequence goes on along the minus strand of DATMOV010000264.1, from coordinate 13,251 downwards.
GTATTTTCTTTCCTTTTAATATCAGTGTTTCCATAAATCAGATCCTCCTTTTGTTTTTATTTTAATTCTTCCAGACCTAAGCCTCGCCAGCATTGCCGCAGAGAGTATCTTAACCTATCTGCTTACCTGGCAAGCCCAGGCCTTTCCGAAAATAAAAAAACCCGGGCCTTTTCAGATCCGGGTTTTTCAATGATTATAAATTGTATATAGTTTAATCCTTGAATATAATGCCCGGTTTAATTTTGACAATAGGTGAAGAGCAATAGCCACTCTTAAAAATTATTGTTCCGTAGTTTCTTTTCATAATCGTAATATCTGATTGTGTCATTTGAATATTGATACTGTATTCGGGAGAAAGGTAACCTTCATAAGAAAAATATTTTTTACCTTTTTGGTTTACCTTCGGATATTTCAGGAATAAACATGCAGAACTAAAAAAACATCTGCATGAAACGCATCATTTTTTCCGTCATGACAAGAAAATAAAATGAGGTGGACATTATTCTGGAAGTCATGCCTGTTGAGCGGGTAAAGGTTGTGTTGTCTGAAGTTGATTAAGTTGAAATGAAAATAATTGGCAGGTGGCAATTGGTAAATGAAATAAAGAGAGGTTAACATTTTTTGACAATTTCTCAATTGTCGCAGTTAATATTCAAGAGGCCTTAATAGTTATTTCTCCTGCCAGATAAATTCACCCTTCTTATTGATATATCCCCATTTGTCATTTTCTTTAATGAAGGCAAGGCCATTTTTAAAACCATCGGAAGGAACATGTGTAAATCTTTGTTTTATTACCCAATCACCTCTTTTGTTAATATATCCCCATAAGCCGTCTAAATCATTCCTTGCGCTTGCCAAACCTTCTGAGAATCCATTGGCTTCAGCAAACTGGCAGGGTATCAGTAATTTACCATTCTTATTAATATATCCTGATTTATGGTCTATCCCCGCATCATTTACCACCGCAAACCCATCTGAAAAAGAATAAGCGGATGAAATATTAAGATTATCCAGGCAGATCACTACTTTTCCGTTTTTGTTAATAAAAGCCGGTGAGCCATTGCTTAATGTCACTACAGCCAGCCCTTCGGAAAATCCTTTGAGTATTGTATATTCTTTTGCCTCGATTACCGATTCTCCGGCTACATCAAGAAATTTTGCGGAAATATTCGCGAGCCCTTCGGAGAAATCCTCAGCATACAGATGCTTTACGGGTATTACCAGCTCGCCTTGATTATTCATGAAGCCTTTAGTAAATCCTTCATTGGAATAAACCTTTGATAGGCCGTTACAAAATTTGCCGGTATTTTTGAATTTGGTTTCAAAAACAATTTCCCCCAGGGTGTCAATATAGAAATGCTTGTCTTTGATCCATACTTCAGCCAATCCTTCTGAAAAATCCCTGGCTATTGTAAATTGAGGTGATATGACAAATTCCCCTTTTGTATTTATAAATCCCCATAGGCTGTCTTGCATTACTCTTGCTAATTTTCCTTCAAATTGTCCGGCAGCTGTATAAACGGGTTTAATAATAAGCTCTCCATTATAATTAATATAACCACATTTTTTGCTTTCTTTTATAACAAAAAGATTGCCGGAGTCTTCTGGATTGGTTTTCTTAGACAAATGCTGAGCCAGGATCAGTGTGTTTATGATCAATAATCCTGCAATGAAAAGCTTTGTGTAGAGTGATTTCATACAATTTATTGTACTAATATATCAATAAATTTAATTCTTTGCCAGTCAAGTAAGGAATTAACCCAAATAGTACAATTTTAGTTTAAATTCTTCTGATATCTGCTCCCAGGGCATTAAGGCGCTGATCTATAAATTGATAACCGCGGTCAATCTGGTCTATATTGTGTATCACGCTTTTACCGCTGGCTGACATAGCAGCGATCAATAAAGCTACTCCCGCACGTATATCAGGAGAGGTCATCTGAATACCTCTGAGCGGTACTTGTTTATTAAGGCCAATTACTGTAGCCCTGTGTGGATCACAAAGAATGATCTGTGCTCCCATATCGATGAGTTTATCTACAAAGAAGAGGCGGCTTTCAAACATTTTCTGGTGAATGAGTACGGTACCTTTAGCCTGGGTTGCCACTACAAGCACTATACTCATCAGGTCTGGGGTAAAGCCTGGCCATATCGCATCCGAGACCGTAAGAATAGATCCATCTATAAAAGTATCTATCTGATAATTTTCCTGTGTTGGAATATAGATGTCATCCCCTCTTAATTCCATTTTAATACCAAGTCTTTCAAAGGTATTGGGAATAATACCCAACATATCAATCCTGCAGTTTTTGATGGTAATCTCTGAGGAGGTCATGGCAGCCATGCCTATAAAGCTGCCTATTTCGATCATGTCAGGAAGAATGGTGTGTTCGGTACCTGTAAGTGATTCGACTCCTTCTATATGCAGCATATTAGAACCTACCCCTGTAATGCGGGCACCCATCCGGTTAAGCATAGCGCAAAGCTGCTGAAGGTAAGGCTCGCAGGCTGCATTGAAAATGGTGGTTTTGCCTTTGGCCAGCACAGCCGCCATAAGTATGTTCGCTGTACCGGTTACAGAGGCTTCATCAAGTAGCATGTAACAGCCTCGAAGATCCGAGGCGTCAATATTATAAAAGCTATCCTCTGAATCGTAATTAAATTTTGCGCCAAGTTTTTCAAAACCAAGAAAGTGGGTATCAAGCCTTCTTCTTCCTATTTTATCCCCGCCAGGCTTAGGCATTTTGGCTTTACCAAATCGTGCCAGAAGAGGGCCAAGTATCATGATGGAGCCTCGCAACGCCGCGGCTTTCTTTTTGAAGTCTTCAGTTTCCAGGAAGGTTATATTAACATTCTTTGCCTGAAACCTGTAGGTTGAAGCATCAACTTTTGTGGTCTCTACGCCGAAGTCATTAAGCAGATTGATGAGTTTGTTTACATCAATAATGTCAGGTACATTTTTGATCGTGACGGGATCAGACGTTAAAAGCGTTGCGCAAAGGATCTGCAAAGCTTCATTCTTGGCACCCTGGGGTATGATCTCCCCCTTTAACCGTTTGCCGCCTGTTATCTCAAAAGAACTCATTCTGGAAATTAATAGTTACCGCTGTTGCCCTGATTATTCTGGTTGTTTCTTCTTTTATCCTGCGGTCTTCTGTTCTGATTGTTCCTTCTGTTCTGATTGTTGTTGCTGCTGCTTGAGCTTTGCTGATATGTGTTGCCTTTATCCTGGCTGGGATTCTGACGGTTGAAATCTTTAGTCTCTCTGATCTGTGAGTCGAAGAGATTGCCTGCTTTTACTTTCTCTACTGTGATCATCAGATTCCTTTTTGACATTTTAGTGAGATGTTCTACGATCACTTCGTCATCGATATTCTCTTTATTCCATGAAGCATAGAATCTCTTCATGAGCTTGCCAATATAGATGATCGCATCTCCCTGCTCTTCTTTGTCCGGCATATCGATTGCCTTCTGGATCAGAAGTTCAATGTTTCTTCCGTAATGTTTGAAATGAAGTTGGTGAAGATTGTATTCAACTTTCATAGGTTTCTTTCCGATCACTGATTTATCGGGCATCGGGTAGGGGGTATCCACATCAAGGTCGAAATTTGACATGATGTAAAGATGGTCCCATAGTTTATGATGAGAGTCCTGGGCGTCTCTCATGGCAGGGTTGATCTGCTTCATCAGCTCGATCAGGGTTTTGGCATATTTACTTCTTTTTTCCCGGTCAGGAATTTCTTTGATGTAGCTTACGATCTTCTGGATGTTTCTTCCGTATTCTTTTAAAATGATACCCTTAACGTCCTGGTCAGGTCTTTCCATGTGTATGTGTGATTGTCTAAAATATATGCAAATATAAAAATTTACTTTAAGAATTATGAATCTTGAGCTTGGCAAAGCTTAAGATCAGGGTTTTTTCTATCCCGTTGAAATCGATAATGGCTTTTCTGTCGGTGCCGGCAACATCCATGGCTTTCACTATTCCAAAGCCGAACTTAGGATGTTCAACCTTCATACCCGTCAAAAGGTTTGAAGTATCACTGGGTTTAAAATCGGCAGTCGGAATATAATTTAGCTTCGGACGGCTATTGACCGGTGAATTAAATGCTTTAGGCTTTTGGATAATATTAGGTTTTTCCACTGGCTGAATAACCTGCCTTCGCGATATATTAAGAAACTGGGAGTCAAACTCAGTGAGAAAACGGCTTGGTTCACATGGTTTGAGCCTGCCAAAACGATACCTGGTATTTGAATACGAAACCGTCAGATGTTTTTGCGCCCTGGTGATTGCCACATAAAAAAGTCTTCTTTCTTCTTCCAGGTCGGCACGGCTGCTTAGCATCATCTGCGATGGAAAAAGATCTTCTTCCAGCCCTACGATATATACATTTCTGAACTCAAGCCCTTTTGATGAGTGGATCGTCATGAGCGTTACCTTATCGGGGTCGCTGTCTTTTTCATTGTCAGCATCTGTCAGCAAAGAGATATCCTGTAAAAAAGCGCCTAAAGATTTATCCTGATTATCGGGCATGTCGACAAATTCTTTGATAGCATTCAGCAGTTCCTGAACGTTCTCATACCTGTTTAAACCCTCAATAGTCTTGTCTTCAAAAAGCTCTTTAACAAGGCCGGACTCCTGTGCGATGCGGCTCGCCGCTTCATAAGCATCTTTGCTGCCAAGTATTGTGGCGAAAGATTTAATCTGAGTTACAAAGTTTTCTATGCCAGTCGCAGTTTTGCCAGCCATAAAACTGTTGACATTCTGCATAGCTTCCCAAAGTGTTACGCCATTGTCTTCGGCAGCCACCAGGAGTTTGGAAACAGAAGCTTCACCAATGCCTCTCTTTGGATAGTTGATAATTCTTCTTAAAGATTGTTCATCATTATTGTTAAGGGAATATCTCAGGTAAGCGAGAATATCTTTGATCTCTTTTCTCTGATAGAATGATACTCCGCCTACGACACGGTATTTAATATTTCTTCTTCTTAGCGCCTCCTCCATGGCGCGTGATTGTGAATTGGTGCGATAAAGGATAGCAAAGTCACTGTTCTTAAGATGGTTTTGCATCTTCTCTTCAAAGATGGCCGTTGCTACAAGGCTTCCTTCTTCATTATCAGTATTGGCCCGCAGCACTTCGATCAGGTTGCCTGATTCGTTTTCAGTCCACACCGTTTTTTTAAGCTGAGCTTTATTCTTTGTGATGACCGAGTTAGCGGCGTTAACAATGTTCTGCGTAGACCTGTAATTCTGCTCCAGCTTAAAGATCTGTAGTTCTGGATAGTCCTTCTCGAAATTTAAAATATTCTGAATGTCTGCACCGCGGAAGGCATAGATACTTTGCGCATCGTCGCCCACTACACAGATATTTCTGTTTTGCGAGGAAAGTTTTCTCGTGATATTGTATTGCGAAAGGTTGGTATCCTGAAACTCATCTACCAGCGCGTATTTAAAACGATTCTGATATTTGTTAAGTACATCAAGATGTTCCCTGAATAAAAGATTAGTATTGAATAAAAGATCATCAAAGTCCATGGCGCCTGCTTTGAAACAGCGATCCTGGTATATCTTATATAATTTTCCAAGCTCAGGCCTCATCGAGGCTTCGTCATCAGTTCTGAAAGTGGCGTTGTTGAGATAATCACTAGAGGAAATAAGCCTGTTCTTTGCCGCTGAGATTCTGTTCAGCACCATATTGGTTTTGTAGATCTTATCGTCCAGGTATTGTTCTTTGATGATTTGCCTGATAAGCGATTTTGAATCTTCTGTATCATAGATAGTGAAAGCCTTTGGATAACCGATCTTATCAGCTTCGGCCCTCAGTATTCTTGAAAAGACTGCATGAAAAGTTCCCATCCAGAGATTGCGCGCATCAGTGCCTACAAGATGTTCAATACGGTGGCGCATCTCACGGGAGGCTTTGTTGGTAAACGTCAGCGCGAGTATGTTAAAAGGATCTACCCCTTTTTCGATGAGGTGTGCGATGCGTAATGTAAGCACTCTTGTTTTTCCGGAACCGGCTCCCGCAATGATCATCGAAGGACCTTCGGTATTTAGTACCGCTTGCTTCTGTGGTTCATTAAGACTGTCTAAATAACTCATTAATTCAACTTGATAGGACGTGCAATTTAGTGTTTCGCGAGCAGAATTACATGAATTTTGTTTAACTTTAATTATTAAGTAAGAATATGATCACATCCCCATGGCCTGTCCCCCGACAGGCCATCAAAAGTAAAAAATAAATATAGTTAATTAGGGAGAAGTAGAAAAAGTAAAATATTATATGATAACGATTGATAATACTGTCATTAGCGAAGATATTGCTGATAAGTTCTTTGTATGTGACCTTGCGAAATGCAAAGGGGCATGTTGTGTGGAAGGAGATGGAGGTGCGCCTGTTGATCAGGATGAAGTCATGATCCTTAAATCCATTTACAAAAAAGTAAAGCCTTATCTTTCTAAACAAGGTCAGGAGGCTATTGAAGAGCAAGGAACTTACATCAGGGAACAGGACGGTACTTATTCAACACCATTAATCGCTGGTAAGGAATGCGCCTATTCACTTTATGATAAAGGAATTTTGAAATGTGGTATTGAGCAGGCTTATTATGATAAAAAAATAGACTGGAAGAAGCCGATTTCCTGTCATCTTTATCCTATCCGCATCACTAAGTATGAACACTATGATGCTTTGAATTACGACCGCTGGAATATATGCAGCCCTGCTTGTTCCAATGGAAGAGAACTGGGAGTGCCCATCTATCAATTTTTAAAAGAGCCGCTCATTAGAAAATATGGGGAAGGCTGGTATAAAACTCTTACGCTTAAAATAAAGAAAGGAAGAGCAGTGACAGAGGCGAAGAAGAAATAAAATAATAAGAATTAGATTTAGGGTTTAACAGCAAAAAATAATAGGTAAAATTGCCTGAACCTCAATATTGACATTTCTTTCTTAGAGAAGTTCATTGAAATCAGTTTCATTGAACTTCTTTTTGTTTGTAAGGCATAATAGTCAGTACTTATTGTGACTTGAGAGAACAGGCAATCCAATAGGGCTATCTTCTTACTCAGCTCCCTCAGAAGCTTTCCTGCTCTTTTTCATTCTTTATTATTAATATTGGATTGATTTAACTATACGGTTTTAGTGTCAATCTTGAAGGATATTCATGAAATATTAAGGGAATACTGGGGCTACACATCTTTTAGACCCTTACAGGAAGAGATCATTGAATCGATAACCGGTGGAAATGATACTTTAGCCCTGCTTCCTACCGGGGGAGGAAAGTCTATCTGTTTCCAGATACCCGCACTGGCGATGGATGGCATCTGCATTGTAATTACTCCATTAATAGCGCTCATGAAAGATCAGGTAGGGCAATTAAAAAAAAGAGGAGTGAATGCAGTAGCTATCTACTCCGGATTAAGTAAACGGGAGATTGATATAGCACTGGATAATTGCGTATTTGGGCATAATAAATTTCTTTACCTCTCTCCTGAAAGGCTGCTTACAGATATTTTTACAGAGCGGGTCAGGAAAATGAACGTAAATATTATTGCCGTGGATGAAGCGCATTGTATTTCGCAATGGGGTTATGATTTCCGGCCTTCTTATCTACAGGTTGCAGCGTTAAGAATATTACTTCCCCAAGTTCCTTTTATCGCCCTTACTGCTTCCGCTACTGAAAAGGTAAAAAAAGATATTATTGAAAAACTTACTCTGAGGAATGTAAAAATATTTCAGAAGAGCTACGAGCGGAAAAATTTATCTTATTCTGCCATCTACGCGGAAGATAAAGAAAAAAAGATGTTGGAGATATTAAAAAATGTCAAAGGTTCTTCCATCGTTTATACACGCAGCAGAAAACGTACGTCGGATATTTCCGGTATTCTGAAAAAAAACAGGATCAATGCAGACTTTTACCATGCTGGTTTAAGTAATGAAGAAAGGGAAGTCAAACAAAATAAATGGATCTCCGGCGAGCTTCGTGTAATAGTTGCCACGAATGCGTTTGGCATGGGTATAGATAAACCAGATGTCCGTTCAGTGATACATTATGAGCTTCCGGAAAATCCTGAGTCATATTATCAGGAAGCGGGAAGGGGAGGAAGAGATGAAAGGAAAGCTTACGCGGTATTGCTTTATCAGGAAAATGATATCAGGATACTTAAAGACAAAATATCTCGTGCGTATCCATCTATAGATTTTATCAGGAGAGTATATCAGGCCCTGGCGAATTTTTTTAAGATCGCTGTTGGAAGCAATAGCCTGCAAAGCTTCGATTTTGATTCGTCTGAATTTGAAAAAATATATGAACTTCCGCGCACTGAAACTTACTATGCTTTGAAAAGGCTGGAGGCGGAAGGATTTCTTCAACTGAATGAGTCTTTTTATTCTCCATCTGCCATGATGATGAATCTGAGCGGAGAAGATCTTTATAAATTTCAGATAGCGCAAGCTTCTCTGGATCCTTTCATTAAAACCATACTGCGAATGTATGGAGGAGGCTTGTACAATAATTTTGTCACCATTAACGAAAATGATATTTCAAGGCAGATGCAGATACCGACAACTGAAGTGATCAGAATGTTTCATCACCTTGATAAGTTAAATGTATTAAATTACTTGCAGCGTAAAGATAAGCCGCAGATCACTTTTTTAACTCCTCGCCATGATGCGGCTAAGCTCCCTCTTGATTTAAAAAAAATTGAAGGAAGAAAAAATAATGATGTCGAAAAATCCGAAGCGGTTATTGCTTATGTCAGACAAAAAGAAAGATGCAGGTCAATGGTTTTGCTGGAATATTTTGGAGAAATCACTGACCACGTTTGCGGCATTTGTGATGTTTGTCTAGCGAAGAAAAAGGAAAAAGAGGTCGTTGATTCCTACCAATTATACCGGCAGTCTATTATCGGATATCTTGAAAAAGAGGGCATGTCTATTGAAGCATTGATACAGAAAATAGATATTAAAAATAAAAATCGGGTTCTGCTGGCAATAAGAGAAATGCTGGACAATGAAGAAATTCAATATAGCCAGGCGGGGAGCCTTGTATTAAAATCATAAATAGAAACACCCGCCGAAACGGGTGTTTCTATTTATAATAATTTAAAACCAAATTACTTTTCCAATGCTGCAACTCCCGGTAGTTCTTTCCCTTCCATATACTCAAGCAAAGCGCCACCTCCGGTAGATACATAGGAAACCGCATCACCGAAGCCCAGATTATTGACTGCTGCTGCGGAATCACCACCTCCGATAAGCGAGAAGCCTCCGCTTTTTGTGGCCTTCACCACTGCTTCAGCTACTGTGATTGTTCCATTGGCAAAATTTGACATTTCAAAAACTCCCATAGGGCCATTCCATAATATGGTTTTGGAAAGTTCTATTACGTCTGAAAAACTCTTTCTTGCTTTTGGCCCAATATCCAGTCCCATCCAGCCATCTTTAATATTCATATTGTCAGACAGATCTATCTTCGCGTCATTTTTAAATGAGTCGGCGATGACAGAATCAACAGGAAGCATCAGGTTGATTTTTTTTTGTTTGGCTTTTGCGATCAGGGTTTTTGCGAGTTCTATTTTGTCCGGTTCAACTAAAGATGATCCGATATTGCCTCCCATGGCTTTAAAAAATGTATAAGACATTCCTCCGCCGATGATCAGGTTATCTACGTTATCAAGTAATTTTTCTATGATCAGGATTTTATCAGAGATCTTCGCACCGCCCATAATAGCCGTGAAAGGTTTTTCTGATTTCTCCAGTACTTTTCTGGCGTTTTCAATTTCAGCCTGCATGACATAGCCGCAAACTTTATCTTTGAAAAATTGAGCTATCACCGCAGTGGAAGCATGGGCGCGATGCGCTGTTCCAAATGCGTCATTGACATATACTGTTCCAAGTTTTGATAGTTTTTCCGCAAAAGCTTTATCTCCTTTTTCTTCTTCCTTATAGAATCTGAGGTTCTCTAATAATAGGATTTCTTTTGGCTTTAACTCTGATGCTAACTTTTCAGCATCCTGGCCTATGCAGTCAGAAGCAAACTTTACATTCGTGTTGAAGGCCTTTGTAAGATATGGTATCAGGTGCTTCAAAGAATATTTCTCCTCATATCCGCCTTTGGGTCTTCCAAGGTGTGACATTAAAATAACAGATCCGCCATCTTTAATTATTTTGTTGACCGTAGGTATTACGGCTTTAAGGCGTGTATCGTCTGTTATTTCATATTTGTCATTAAGGGGAACATTAAAATCTACACGGATTAAAGCCTTCTTGCCGGAAAAGTTAAAAGTATCTACTGTTTTCATGAATCAGAATTTAATTGAAACCTCAAGTTAAAATAACAAAACACAAATAACAAATTTCAAAATTCAAATCACAAATCTCAAAAATCAAAGCCTGAAACGTTAATTTTGAGGGAAATAAAAAAGGTGACCGAAGCCACCCTTTTGAATGTTTATTTCATTTGAATTTTTATTTTTCACTCGCCATGCATCCATGCTTTCTTGCCTAGCAGGATTTCTTCGTTTTCCACATGATCAGGATCCGGGATGCAGCAGTCGACCGGACAAACAGCGGCGCATTGAGGTTCCTCGTGAAATCCCATACACTCTGTACATTTATTACTCACTATATAGTAAAATTCGTTTGATACGGGTGTTTGAGGAGTGGTAGCGTCAACCAGGATTCCATCCTCCATCTCGATCTGCTTCAACTGAGTTCCACCAGCATAATTCCAGTTTACTCCGCCTTCGTAAATGGCAGTATTAGGGCATTCTGGTTCGCAGGCTCCGCAATTGATACATTCTTCAGTAATCATTATCGCCATAGTGTATGTATTCTTTTGTAAGTTTAATTTTAATCAACAAAATTAAATACATTTTGATTCTGGTCAAATGAATAATCCTTATATTTTAACTATTTTTATTTTAAATTCTTAAAAATGGATCTGGAACGCAGGATTCAGGCTTTTAGTGAGCTTGGAAATAGGATAAAAAATATAACATCTGATGTATTTGAAACATGGGCCGTTCAGGCAGGAGCTTCAAATAATTGGTTTACCAGGGAAAATGTAAAAACGGCTCTTGATGGATTAGCGCTCGTGCTTGAAAAGAAAAAGCTGAACGAATGGATCTCTGCTTATAAAACCAGTAGAACCACCTCCCGGAAAGTTGGAGTAGTAATGGCGGGAAATATTCCCTGCGTAGGCTTTCATGACATGCTTTGTGTGCTTGTAAGCGGCCATATTCTTTATGCCAAGCTTAGCAGCCAGGATTCCGCGCTCGTGAAAAATATTGCAAAGGCTTTGATTGAGATTGAACCGGGCTTTGCGGAAAGAATTATTTTTGCCGACAGGCTTAATAATATTGATGCCGTTATAGCGACCGGTAGTGATAATTCAGCCAGGCATTTTAAGTTTTATTTTGGAAAGATGCCACACATAATCAGGCAGAATCGCACATCCGCCGCTGTGCTTAACGGTCAGGAATCTGAACAGGAACTTGGGCTGCTTGGAAAAGATATACTTCAATACTTTGGGCTTGGCTGTAGGAATGTATCCAAATTATATGTGCCGGAAGATTATTCTTTCACTCATTTTTTTCAATCAATAGAATATCTGAAACCTATTTCCCAACATCATAAGTATCTCAATAATTACGATTACAATAAATCTATTTTTCTGATCAACAGAGTAGAACATTTTGATAATGGTTTCCTCATGCTGCGCGAAAGTGAATCCTTGTTTTCACCTATTTCGGTGGTACATTTCGAAAGATATTCCGGGATAGGTGACCTGCAGGCACGATTAGGAAAATGGCATGAAAAGATTCAAATACTGGTCGGCAGCCACCAGATTATTCCTGAAGCAGTAACATTTGGGCAAGCACAATGTCCCACTGTAATGGATTATGCGGATGGGGTGGACACCATGGAGTTTTTATTAAATCTCTAATCTCAAAGTTCAAATCTAAAAAATCAAATTTCAAACCTCCAATCTCTAAAATCGTCAATTATCTAGTTATCTAATTGTCCTCATACATCAAATACTTTTTCCGCAGTTTTTTGTATTTCGCCAGTTCCGGCTCCCAGCTTTTTTTGATCTGATCTTCAGTCATGCCTTTTTTTATTTGCGTCTGCAAAGTTGAATTTCCTGCAAGGTTATTGAAAAAATTATTAAAAAATTTGTCCTTGTCTGTCGCTTTATGATAATATTCGATGAGCCATTTTAATGTAAAAATGCTGCTTTCAGGATACAGGTTTCTCAGGTCAGTGCCATAACATACCACATTTTCGTAGGGTGGATTCTTCGCCATGCCTTCAATGCTTTTGGGAGTAAATGTGAAAGTTCCATTCTTCTTATTAGGTGATCCGATCACCTGAAAGGGAAATTCTGTGCCTCTTCCCACACTTATTTCTGTTCCTTCAAATAAGCACAAAGCGGGGTAAAGCCTGATGGCCTGATCATTCGGAAGATTGGGTGAAGGTTTCACAGGCAAGGAATAGCGATCCTTGTGGGCGTAGTTCTTCACTTTGATTATATTTATTTTACAAACTTTTTCGCTGTCAAGCCAATGTTCCCCATTAATCATAGATGCCATCTCCGCTATGGTTAAGCCATGAACAATGGGAACAGGATGCATGCCTACGAAAGATTTGTGCTTCATATCCAGCACAGGGCCGGCCACATAAAAGCCGTTAGGATTAGGCCTGTCAAGGATCAGCAATTGCTTATTGTTTTCGGCACAGGCCTGCATCACATAATGCATGGTGCCGATGTAGGTATAGAAGCGGGCACCCACATCCTGTATATCAAAAATCACAACGTCAACGTCTGCCAGGCTTTCTTTGGAAGGCTTCCTGTTTTTACCGTAGAGTGAAATAATGGAAAGTCCTGTTTTAGAATCAAGGTCATTGCTTACCTTTTCACCGGCATCGGCGGTGCCGCGGAATCCATGTTCAGGGGAAAAGATCTTTTTAATGTTTACTTTTAGAGAAAGCAGGGAATCTGCCAGGTGTGTTTTACCAATTACAGAAGTTTGATTCACAACGAGCGCTATATTTTTGTTTTGTAGCATCGGCAGATATTCGCTGAGCTGGTCTGCGCCGCAGATGATCCGGTCTTTCTGTGGAGCAGGTGTATAGGCTTGTGTTGCCAGTTGGTTAGCGGAGTTCTGGCTGGAGCAGGAGAACACCAGCAGTATAAATCCTCCGGTGAAGCCCAGAATGGCCAGAAACAATTTATCTATATTTA
>DATMOV010000263.1:0-5304 GCA_035568055.1 Cytophagaceae bacterium | reverse complement strand
CGAAAGTAATTCAAACGCTAAGGCCCATGGATTTTCTGCTCATGTCGGAAGTATATTATGCAGGTGGTACCGTGAACAAAGATATTACCTCTGAAGTGGTGATCAATGCGGTGAAAGCAAAAGGAAAGAATGCGCTGTTCGTAGAAGACAGAAATAAGCTTATTGAAACTTTCCATCAAATGACGGAACGCGATGATGTAATTCTTTTTATGGGAGCGCGCGACCCTTCACTGGCTGATTTTGCAAAGGATGTTTTTGAAAAACTGAAGTAGATCTACGGGAGATAATAAAATATCCCGCAGATTGCGCTGATTAACACAGAAAAAATAAATGATTTCTTCAATAATTAACGTTCCTGTAATTTATCATAAAGACTTTTTTATAAGCGTCTCTATTACCTTCGGGAAATATTCATGCTCCAGTTTTAGTACTTTTTCCGCGATGGATTCCGGAGTATCATTCTCGTCAAGCAGACATTTGGCCTGAAAAATAATCTCACCCTCATCATAATTTTCATTCACCAAATGTATGCTGATACCGCTTTCTTTGTCTTTGGCTTTATGTACAGCAGTATGTACGTGCATGCCGTACATACCCTTACCACCATATAAAGGAAGGAGGGCGGGATGGATGTTGATGATCCTGTGAGGAAAAGCCTTGATTAGATTTTCCGGAATCATCCATAAAAAGCCTGCCAGAATAACCCAGCTCACTTCATTGTTTACCAGAAATTCTACGATTTCATCACTTTCACGAAAAGCTCTCCGGTTAAATATTTTTGTTTCAATCCCCATCTTTTCTGCTCGCTCAAGAGCATAGGCTTCTTTATTATTGGAGAGAAGGTATTTTACACGGATGTTTTCAGAGCCCTGAAAATAACCCATGATCTTCTGGGCATTACTGCCCGAACCTGAGGCAAAGATGGCGATGTTGGTGATGGTATTCATTGTCGCAAAGTTAATGAAATAGGAATTAGGAATTGGGGTTCAGGATTTAGGGAAGAAGAAAGTTGTTAGTTGTTTGTTGATTTAAAGATCATGGTCCACAGTCCACAAAAGCAGCATAATATTGACCGATGACTAATGACATATTTAACTCAAAACTTAAAATTCAAAATTCCTTTTTACATAAACGCCATACTCACAATCCCACTCAGCATAATGTATTTACAGAGAAAGCTAAGTCGTGTAAAGTCGCGGCTGCTGTCGGCTCTGGCAAGGCTATATGAAAGCCAGATCAGCGGCGGAAGAACAAAAAATCCGAGGTAAGCCAGTACATTCATTTGAATCCTTAATCCTGATATGATAAGTGCTGATGTGAAAACAATAATAAGTAAGAATAAAATTGTTTTTGTTTTACGGATGCCGATGATAATAGGAAGCGTTCTGCTGCCAAAGGCGGCATCTCCTTTCATGTCTTCCATATCTTTGATGATCTCTCTGATTAATGAGATAAAAAAAGCAAAAATCGCGTAAATGAATATAACTTCTATGTTTGAGCGATAATAAAATATAAGCAACAAAAGGGAAGCAGCGCTGAGTAGTGAAATTAGAATATTACCCGCAAATGCTGTCTTCTTAAGCCATACAGAATACAGCCATAACAGAAAGCTGATGATACCGCTGATCATTCCAACTTTCCAGTTTACCACAAAGCCGGTGATAATGCCGGCAAGATTTATAAAAATATGAAGAACGATAGCGGTTCTTCTTTTCATCAGCATTCCTACTACAATTCTTTCAGGCTTATTGATCATGTCGATCTTTACATCATAGTAGTCATTGATAATATAGCCTCCGGCAGCGATGAATAAAGTGGACATGCTTAATGAAAACATATGAGGATCGGCAATGACAGAGCTCCAATCCGCGAACCCTTTAAGCAGAAAAATAGCCGCGAAATATTGAGAAACAAATATGATGATCAGATTCTGAAACCTGATAAGTTTCAGGAAAAGAAAAATTTTCTTTGGTATAGAAGGTTCTGTTGCCATTGACAGGCACAAGATAAAACCTTATGGCTTAAAAAAGAATTTACAGCGATTATAAAAAGTCAATTCCATGATCATAGAAGAAAGTATCAATACTAATGTCCAATATCTATTGTTCTCTGTACTCAGCACTTGCCCCTCAACACCAATTAAGGCTGCTGCATATAAGTTTTGATATTTTTGATCAGTTGGGTGATCTTATCGTTGGTTTGAGTTTTTATAAGAGTCCAGCTGGTCAGGCTCAGCGCATTCTTGGTACATTTTGGTTCTTTGAGCTCAAGTTCTCCTCCATTACCATTTTTGCCGGTATGAATAAAATCCGTAATAGCGATCTTGTACTTGCCGTCTTTGCAGAATATTGTCAAGGTGTAAGCCACATTGCCATTATCATTTTTACCTTTCACCGGACCGGGATAAGTTACAGCGAGATCCCCTATATAGCTGTAAATGCCTTCCGCTTTATTATCGATTTTAATTCCCTTACCCAATTGGTTCAAATCTTTGGCTTTCATGAACAGCTGATCTTTTTTGTACTGGGGGAGTTCAACCACTTCACTATAAATAAATTTCTTGCTTACAGAATCGTAAGGCATCTGACTTTGTCCGAAACCCAGAGTCGAAATAAAAGTCAGAAGGATTAGGTAGATTGTTTTCATATTGGTTGTTAATTTTTGGTTGTTTGTAATAATCGCAATTTTATTTTTCTAAGCACTGAGCACTAATTACATTTTCTCTACACTCAGAACTTCTTCACTGATAATAAACCGTCACACTGCAATTACTGTTCCGTCCTTTGTCATCACTACAGGAAATTCTATTTTTCCCTTCTACGGGTTTAAAAAAGACCTTTTCTGTGGCTCCGGCGGTTTTGTAAAAATGATCGTTAATATACCAATGCACTTTTCTTACCTCATTTTCCGGATTGCATCTTAGCATAATTTCTGCCGGCTCTTCCTTATCCATAATATATTCTTTCCCATTTACAGGAGAAATAATTTTAGGTGCCAACCCGGAGAATATACGTGTACAGTTAGGATTGTGTTCCGGAATTGCTTCATATAATATATTTTCGGATCTGTAAAAGTCAATAAGCTCGGGTGCAATATTAGGATAAAATTTCTTCTTAAACCCACTCTCCGGCAAGCAGTTGGTGCAGTAAGAATAATGCCCATCGGCTGTAGTCCATATATTTTTCAGGTGGTCACATTTTTCTACCAATGAAACATCGGGGATATAGTAGTCCATCACAAAATTCTGACAGAAGGTTTCGGGAAGTTTGCCGGTTTCCGGACAAACATACCTGAAATTTAAATCTTTGGGCATGGTAAACCAGTTGTTGGAGGAATTGTAATCCAGAGAATTAAAAAGCTGGAATAGCAAAGGCGTAGCTATGTCTGCACCGGTAAGTTCAGGCACACCTTCACCTGAAAAATTTCCTATCCATACGCCGATGGTGTATTTTTTATTATAACCAATAGCCCATGCATCTCTTCGTCCATAAGATGTGCCTGTCTTCCACGCCACTTTAGGAACATGATAGCTGCTTTCATAATGATTGGGAAGATCGGGGCGCTGGATCTGGGTTAGTATATCGGTGATCATAAATGCCGCGGCAGAAGAAACAATTCTGATCGTATCAGAAGCCTGTTCTTCCTTAAGGTATCTGAAACTGATCATTTTCCCCTGGTTGCTGAAGCATGAAAATAATTTCGCAAGCTCTTCCAGCCTTACGCCGCATCCCCCAAGTATCACTGACAATCCAAGATAGGGCTCATCTTTTTCTATTTGTCTGAATCCGGCTTTCTTGAGTCTGGCAGTGAAAGCGGGAATGCCGATCTCTTCAAGAATTTTTACGGCAGGAATATTCAATGAAAAAGCCAGCGCCTGTGACACACTGACCTTACCAATAAATTTTTTGTCGAAATTCTCAGGCATATATCCACCGAAATTAGTTGGGACATCCGTCATGATAGATTTCGGTGTGATCAGACCTTCATCAAAGCCTGCTGCATAGATCAGAGGTTTCAAAGTGCTGCCGGGAGAGCGAATGGCAGCTACGCCGTCAACCTGCCCCCCATGCTCATGGTCTGTAAAATCAGGTGAACCAAGGTATGCTTCTATAGATTTATTTTCATTATTCAGCACAAGGATCGCAGCATTATGTACATTATATTTTTTCAGTCGCTGAACATAATTATAAGTAATGCGCTCAGTTTTCTGAAATGTATTTTTATTCAAAACAGTATGAATGATCTCCTGATCAGGATACATTTTTTTCATTCTATAGCAAAAATGAGGCGCGATAGCGGGCGATTTTAATCTTTTAACATGGAGCGGCTCCACGAGGGCGCTATTGATTTCACTTTCAGAAAAAACATCATCTTCCTTGAAATTATTCAGCCATATGTTTCTTTCCTGTATGATATAATCATTATTTTTCCCGAGCGCAAGCGAGGTTGGCCTATTGGGGATGATTGCAAGCGTTACCACCTGTGCCAGACTTAGCTGAGCAGGCAGACGATCAAAGTAAAGCAGGGATGCCGATTTAACGCCTTCAATATTGCTGCCGTACGGAACTAAATTAAGATACATCTGCAGGATCTCATCTTTGCTAAAATAAAGCTCAAGCTGAAACGCGCGAAATGTTTCCACGATCTTATTTCCAAAGTTTCTTCTTTTCGGTTCAAGTAAACGTGCTACCTGCATGGTGATCGTGGAGGCACCGGAAGTTTTCCTTTGCTTAATCAAATTATTAAATGCTGCTCTTGCTATGGCAAAAAAATTTATTCCCGGATGATAATAAAAATATTGATCCTCTTTTCTGATAATCGTTTCTTTCAGCTCCGGAATAATTTCGTGCAACTCAGTCTTCATCCTCCATTTATCATCGGAGCTGAGAAAGGCATGCAACACTGATTCATCCTGGGCGAGGATGATTTGCGAATAACGAATATTTGTCTTTAAAGGAAAAATTAGATTCAATATAAAAAAGGATCCGAGCAGGAAGACAATCGTCCCCACTACCACAGATATTTTTTTATATTTTCTGATTAAATTCATAAATGCTTATTATATACCGGAGAAGCTTAACCCTTGTCATTGCTGAGGCACGAGGAATCTTGTTATTATAAAGAGCAACTTTAATAACTAACGGGAATCTTCAAAATAACAAGTTTCTTCCTGCGTCGCATAGCCCCCAAGTCAAGAGTGAGAGTGCCCGAACAGCATGTCATTGCGAGGCAAATGACAGCTCATCTAAAGCAAAATATTAAGAATTTTCCGCACTCTTTCTAAAAGTAATGCCGAAGCAATCC
>DATMOV010000262.1:0-7398 GCA_035568055.1 Cytophagaceae bacterium | reverse complement strand
TGGATATTAGTAGGCTTCAGCCTTGCTTTTGGCGATGATTGGGGCGGGATGGGATTGATAGGTAATCCGATGACCTTCTTTATGTTTAACAATGTTGGATTAGGTGCTCATCCAGCCATTGGAGCAGGACTTCCACTTATTATATTTGCCATGTTCCAATTGATGTTCGCCATCATTACACCTGCTTTAATCACTGGTTCTTTCGCTGAAAGAATTCGTTTCAGCGGTTACCTGTTGTTAATTTCTCTTTTTTCCCTTTTCATATATTGCCCACTTGCCCACATGGCATGGCATCCTGAAGGTTTATTATTTAAATGGGGAGTTCTTGACTTCGCCGGAGGAACTGTAGTACACATTTCTGCAGGTTTAGCAGCCTTGGTAGGCGCTATGTTCATGAAGAAAAGAAAAACACATGGTGAGTCACACAACCCTGCTAATATTCCATTTGTTATCCTTGGAACTGGCCTTTTGTGGTTCGGATGGTTTGGATTTAATGCAGGCTCGGCTCTTGGAGCAAATGCACAGGCGGTTCTTGCTTTCGCCACCACTAGTACCGCAGCAGCAGCAGCAGCATTGGCATGGGTATTTTTTGATGCCGTGATGGGCAGAAAAGTATCAGCCATGAATGCATGCATCGGCGCAGTAGTCGGACTGGTAGCTATCACACCTGCAGCAGGTTTTGTAAGCATACCATCCAGTATATTTATCGGTACTATTGCTGCTCTGGCTTCCAATGTCGTAGTTTACTGGAAGACTAAAACTCAGCTTGATGACACACTTGATGTGTTCCCTTGCCATGGTGTAGGTGGAATTGTAGGTATGCTTTGCACAGCATTTTTCGCTGACTTTGGAACATACAAAGGTGTAATCGCAACAGGAACTGCTGATCTTCTGATCGCGCACTTAAAAGGCCTTGGATTAGTAATTGCATTTGTTCTTATCGGATCTTATGTAATATATGCACTTGTAAATCTTATTATCCCTATCAGGGTAAAAGAAGAGCAGGAAGAAATTGGTCTCGACTTGAGTCAGCACGGAGAAAAATTAATATCTCCTGCTCATTAATAATTAATAGGTACAAATAAAAAAAAGTCCGCCCTTAGCGGACTTTTTTTATTCCCCATTTGAAGCATTATATTGGGTTTAAATTTGACAGGCTTATTTTACACCCAACAATCATTTTATGAAAAACTATAAAAGAATATTTCTCGCAACAGTCCTGCTTTTAGTGATCGCAACTTCTACCGGCTATTCTGCCAGAAAGCAGACTTCTGAAGATGACGAGGTGATTTTTGTTAGAGTTTATGAGACCGGATGGATTAAAGAAATAAGAGGTATTTATATATTCTATCCTGACGGAAAAAGGGATAAAACTGAATTAACCAATCAACTTGACCCGGTTGGCAATGCACAGAAAATCTATGATGTCCTCACCAAAGTATCTAAGATGGGATACCGTATTTTTGCAAGTAATAAATTCAGCGGATCAGGGGAAAATAGAGATTATTACTATTGTGAATACATCTATATAAGAACAAAGCTTTAATAAGACGTATTTATTGTTTTTTGCTTCGCGGATGAAATTCAGTAATAACCTGCTTTAAATAATCCCTGTCAAGATGGGTATAGATCTCAGTAGTGGTAATCGATTCATGCCCCAGCATCTCCTGAACTGCCCTGAGATCTGCACCTCCTTCAATGAGATGAGTTGCAAAAGAATGGCGGAATGTATGCGGACTGATACTCTTCTTTAGCCCGGTTTGTGTTGACAGATTTTTTATAATAGTGAAGACCATCACCCGGCTCAGTTTCGCACCTCTGCGGTTTAAGAATACAAAATTTTCAAATCCCTGTTTCACATTTATATGAACCCGCACTTCATTTATATACAGATCAATATATTTCAATGCGTCCTTACCGATAGGCACCAGTCTTTCCTTATTTCCTTTACCTAAAATTTTCAGGAATCCGACATCAGCGAATACATGGCTTTTTTTTAATTCCACCAGTTCTGTAACCCTTAATCCTGAACTATATAAAGTTTCCAGCATGGCCCTGTTTCGCATTCCTTCCGGCAGCGACATATCAATTCCAGCGAGCAGATTTTCTATTTCCTGAAAGCTAAGTGTATCGGGGAGCTTCCTGCCAAGTTTTGGGGCATCTATAAGGTATGATGGATCATCCACAATCATTTCTTCCATCATCATAAACTTAAAAAAAGCTTTTATACCGGATAATATTCTTGCCTGGCTGTGAGAAGACAAGCCTAGTTCATTCAATGCCTTAAGAAAATTCTGTATATCCGTCTGCGAAGTTTGCAGAGCGCTGACGGGCTTTTCGGAATTGGAGATTTCTAAAAACTGTTTTAGCTTTACAATATCATGAATATAGGCTTCAACAGAGTGCTGCGAGAGGGAGCGCTCCAATTGAAGGTAGTTCTTAAATTGCCTGATCAGCAGATCCCAGTTCATGAAGTGAAATTACGCTTTAAGCATCTAAGATGAAAATACTAATTATAAACGGTCCTAATTTAAACCTGCTCGGAGTAAGAGAAACCAGTATATACGGAAGCCAAGGCTTTGACCAATATTTTGCTGAGCTGAAAAAAGAATTCGGCAATGCAGAACTTGAATATTTTCAATCCAATGGTGAAGGGGAGATTATAAATAAGTTACATGAAGTTGGTTTTTATTACGATGGTATTATTCTGAATGCTGGTGGATATACTCATACCTCTGTCGCTATTACTGATGCCGTTGCCGGTATAAAGACACCTGTGATCGAAGTCCATATCTCCAATGTTCATGCCAGGGAGGATTTCAGGCATAAAAGCTTCCTCACTAAAAATTGCATAGGTTTAATTTCGGGATTTGGGCTTGAAAGCTATAGGCTTGCTCTTATACATTTTATCTCTAAAGCAAAATGATATCTTTTTATCCAGGTCCTTCTAAGCTATATCCTGAAGTTCCCGCCTATCTGCAGCAGGCATGCAATGAGGGTGTCCTGAGTATTAATCACAGAAGTCAGGAGTTTATTGATCTTTCTAAAAATACAATATCCTTATTGAAAGAAAAATTAAATATACCCGCTGACTATTCCGTCTTTTATGCTTCTTCAGCCACTGAGTGCTGGGAGATCATCGCTCAGTCATTCACCAGGAAGCAAAGCTTACATATTTATAATGGAGCCTTTGGAGAAAAATGGTATGAATACTCAAAAAAAATTAACCTTAATTCTGTAGGGATTGATTTTAATGTTGAAAAGCTTCCCGAAGTAAAGATCAAGATCTTCAAAGAAACAGAAGTGCTGTGCCTTACACAAAATGAAACTTCCAATGGCACCCAATTGAATGATGCCACCATCAAAGGATTCAAAGAACGATTCCCCGAACTTCTTATCGCTATTGACGCGACATCTTCCCTGGCGGGCATTAACCTTAATTTCAGCAGCGCCGATATATGGTTTGCTTCCGTGCAGAAATGTTTCGGCCTTCCGGCAGGGATGGCTTTATTGATTTGCTCTCCCAAAGCGATGAAGAGGGCCTTTCAGATTAATGACAGAAGAAGATATAACAGCATTCTTTTCATGAACGACAAAATGAAAGAATGGCAAACTTCTTATACACCGAATGTCCTTATTATTTATCTGTTGAATAAAATTCTAAATCAGATTTCTCCCATCAGTCAAACACATGAGCTCATTACAGACAGATCGGCAAAGTGGTATGATTTTTTTGGTCAGGAAAAAAAGCTGAAAACCCTGATAACAAATCCGGAAGTGCGCTCCAACACAGTAATTTCAATCAAGGGGGATGAAGATATTATGGAAGCCATTAAACAGACGGTGAAAAAAGAAGGATTCATTTTAGGAAATGGTTATGGCAAATGGGCTAAGACCACCTTTCGGATCGCCAATTTCCCTGCTCATGAAGAGAAGGATATCTCAGCTTTGAAATCACTTCTTCAAAGTTATTTATAAATGATCACTATCTATACCGACGGCGCAGCTAAAGGTAATCCAGGCCCGGGCGGATATGGCGTGGTTTTAAAATATAAAGAACACCGTAAAGAATTATCCGAAGGTTTTCGCAAAACCACCAACAACCGCATGGAGCTGCTTGCTGTCATTGCAGGACTGGAATCATTGAAGCAGGAAGGGCAGCATGTTATCATTTACTCAGACTCCAGGTACGTTGTGGATGCTGTAGAAAAGGGCTGGATATGGGGCTGGGAAAAGAAAAATTTCAAGGACAAAAAAAATCCCGATCTGTGGAAACGCTTTATAAAGATTTACAGAAAGCATAAAGTGAAATTCGAATGGCTCAGAGGACATGCAGGCGACATAGAAAATGAGATCTGCGATAAGTTGGCCGTCAAAGCCGCCGAAGGACCAGGGTTTAAAGTGGATCATGAATATGAAGCTAATAGTAAGTAGTAGTTGGTTGTTAATTGTCTGCTGTTAGTAGCCGGAAATTGACAGAAATTTTCTATCACTTTAACACCTTAACACATTCACACTTTAACCAATTTTGAGCAATTCATTCTTCCAATTCAAACAGTTTCGTATCGAGCAAGGCCAATGCGCGATGAAGGTATGCACTGATTCTTGTCTTTTCGGTGCATTAATAAAACCCAAACCGGAAGTAAAATATATACTTGATATTGGTACCGGTACCGGCTTGCTGGCACTGATGCTGGCTCAGAAAACGGAAGCTGAAATTGATGCTGTAGAAATTGATCCGTTAGCAGCCGGACAGGCGGATGAGAATATTCAACAAAGTAAATGGAGAAACAGAATAAAAATTCATGAGCAGAGCATTCAGGAATTTTCATTGAATGCCGGAAAAAAATATGATTTGATTATTTCCAACCCGCCCTTTTTCAATAATTATTTAAAATCTCCTGACATCCGCATTAACATGGCGCATCATAATGAATCGTTGAGCCTGGAAGAACTGATTGCCTGTGTGGCAAACCTTCTGACAATACACGGAACATTTGCAGTCATGCTCCCGACTTATGAAAGTCTATTGTTGGAGCAACAGGTGGAGAAGCTGAATCTTCATTTAATCGAAAAATATTTTATACAAGACAGGCAAGGCTCCGAAACAACCAGGGTCATTTCATTATTTTCTTTTGATTCATCAGCTTGCAGGGAGCATCAAATTAATATCAAGAATGGTGACAGCAATTATTCATCTGAATTTCGCGAACTGCTGGCAGATTATTATCTCCATCTCTAATCTATTTTTCTTCCGTCTTAAATTCAATTCCTAAAGTTTTTAGCTCTGCTAATACAGGCAGATAGATCTCAGGCTCGGTGGGGATCTTAACCCCTTTGATTTTTAATTTATCTTGTAATATAAGCATGGCGGTAATGGCCAGTGGCAGCCCGACTGTCTTTGCCATAGCTGTATTTTGCTGATCTTCCCCTTTCACCACCAGAGAAGAAATTGTCTTTCCAGGCTTGCCATTCATATCATATTCAAACTGGTGCTGCATCACGATCATATCTTTATCTTCTGGATTCAGCTTCCATTTTTTCGTGATCAGTTGCTGAATGATTTGCGCGGGCGTTCCATTTATTCCTATTTTATCATTGCTGAATATTCCCAGCCATTTTAACTTGATCATTTCATCGGATGATTCTGAAATATTAAGATATCTGCATAAGATCCTTTGCACGGTATTGATATTGCTATCGTCAAGGAAAGAAGCTGTAAGCTCTTTATAAGTCATGCCCGTTGAATTCTCGACCATATAGCTGTCATCAGTCATGCCTAGCTGGACAAGGCAGTTCCAGGCGCTGCAATAGCCCTTCTTACGCAATGTCCCTCTGATAAAAGTTTGCACATGTTCCAGTCCATAAGTTTTAATGTAATGGAGTGAATCACGGTTTGCATAGCCTTCAAAATCACCATATTGTTCTATTTCTATTTTTTCAATACGTGAAAAAAGTCTATGATAAGGAATGAACTTAAATTTTCCATTCTCCAGGTATTTCACAGTGCCTTGTCCGGCCAATACAACATTTCTTGGATTCCAGGTAACCTTGTAATGCCATGGATTATTATCGGATTCAGGCGCAACCAGTCCGCCGGTATAAGACCTGAAGCCTGTAATTTTCCCTCCTTTTTTCTGAATATTATTTATTTCAGCCAGAGCCGACATGTGGTCTATTCCAGGATCAAGTCCCATCTCCATGAGTATGGCAATGCCTTTTTGCGAAGCCTCTGTATCGAGTGTCTGAATTTCAGGACTGAGGTAGGAAGCCGTCAGTAATGTTTTGGAAGCTGCAAGGCAGGCTTTGGCTATGGGTAAATGAAAGTCGAGCGGCAAAAGGGAAATCACCAGATCCGTTTCGGAGATTAACTTTCCGGTTTCTGCTTGCTGTGAAATATCAAGCTTAACTGCTTTACCATTTTTGTTCCCTTTAATTTTTTCTTCCGCAAGTTCTGCGGAAGTATCGGTTACTATAAGCTGCCAGTCGTTTGAAGCAGCCTTATCAAGCAAATAGGTAATAAGCGCAGAAGAAGATCTGCCTGCGCCAAGAATAAGGATTTTTTTCATTTGTAAATACAATCAAGAATCAAATCATAATTTAACTATTTTGTTTTTCATTTATATCTAAAATTTATTTATATAATCAGGTTAATTATTATACAGATCGTACCTGCCATGTCATGCTGAGCGGAGTAAAATATTTTTATACTCACTATGTTAAAGTTATTCTAAACTGTCCAATTTGACAAATTCCAAAGATTTTAGAGTAAGTTAATATCTATACGGAAAGTATCATTATAGATAAAATTGTACGCTATGTTGTACGCTTTCCATTAGGGTTTCTAGTCTGAATTTAATGGATTCTATAATTATAAATTGAAACCCGATGGCAAACCGACTTAGCAAGCCCAATCTAAGTATTTTTTAATGACCGGATTAAACAATTTAGCAAGATAGTTGGTGTTTTGATTGGAGGAATCGCATTAATATATGGTGGAGTTACCTTCTTACAAGGTAAATTAGATAGTAACTCAATTGCTTTTATTTCAATTATTGGAGGAATAGCAGTTATTGCTATTTCTATTTTGTTAACCAAGAAATCTAAAACTTCGTGATTTTTTAAAATTACAATAGGCATTTAATGTCTTTTTGATAATACCTGCAATTAGTACTTGTCTTTAAAAGTTAGTACCGGCCTGGATATAAACACGATAAATAAGTATATTTATTTAATTTGTAAAATAAAAAATCACTTATTGAAAGATGCGTTGCAAATAAAAAAAATTGAAGTACTAACATAAAAAGAAGGTGATATGAAATTTTTACTTATCCAGTTATCCGACATTCATTTTACTGAAACAGAAAATGCTATTCTTTTAAAAGAAGAACAACTTTT
>DATMOV010000261.1:0-13763 GCA_035568055.1 Cytophagaceae bacterium | reverse complement strand
TTGTTATATTCAGCCTCTTTGAATTTGATCCCTGATTTACCGGCAAGGCTCAACACATCATTCATCATCTGTTCATTCACTTTAAATTTAGCTTTAAAGTCCTCAAGCTTCATCGCCGACAACTCTTTCTTATTGTTCGTGTAATAGTCAAGTGTATATTCTCTCAGGATGTTTTTATTAAACAGGTCAACCAGGTAAGAAGTATATTCTGTTGTGTCTCTTGGAACAAATATGTCGGGCATGATACCTCCGCCCCCATATACGATTCTTCCTTTGGAAGTTTTAAACTTGAGTGAGTCGTTGAACTTGATGCTATCCGCATGGAAAAACTCTCCCTGTTTATATCGCTTAGACAGATCGCTGCCATAATCGTCGATATTATTAGGGTTATAAGGTTTCTGAATGCTCCGTCCGCTCGGAGTATAGTATCTGGAAATAGTGAGCCTGATCTCCGAACCATCATTTAATGGTATAGGCATCTGCACCAATCCTTTTCCAAATGATCTTCTTCCAACGATGAGCGCCCGGTCATTATCCTGAAGCGCGCCGGAAACAATTTCTGAAGCCGAAGCACTGCCTTCATTGATCAATACGATCAACGCCCCTTTTTCAAAATCACCGGTAAACTCGGCATTGTATCTTTGGTCATAACGTGGCTCTTTGCCATCAGTGTAAACGATCAGCTTATGGTCAGGCAGGAACTCATCCGCCATTTTAGTAGCACGGTCAAGATATCCTCCGGGATTGTCGCGAAGATCCAGTATCAGCCTCTTCATACCCTGTGCATTAAGTTTGGTAATGGCACTTTTAAATTCTGTATAAGTGTTTTCAGCGAAGTTTGTCACCTTGATATAACCTGTTTCCGGATCTGCCATATAGCTTACATCCACAGAATAGGTTGGAATTTTATCACGGATGATCATGAAATCAAGTGGCTTCTGAATGCCTCTTCTTTTTATAGTAAGCTTTACCTGAGAGCCTTTTGGCCCTCTTAATTTTTTGAATACATCGGAGTTAGTGATGCCAATGCCGGCGATAACTTTATCATCCACCTTGACGATTTTATCTCCCGCCATCAGGCCGGCAGTTTCTGAAGGCCCTCCATTGATGGGCGTTACCACATAAAGAGTATCCTTGATGATGTTGAACTCAATCCCAATTCCTTCAAAGTCACCCTTTAACTGTGAGCGCGCTATCTCAATATCTTTTTTAGGAATATATACAGTATGAGGGTCAAGTTTCTCAAGCATCTTGGTGATCGAATAATCAACCAGGTCGTCAAGGTTTACTGTGTCGACATAGTCCCGTTCTATGTAATTCAGGATTTCAGCGTATTTCATATAGTTCTGCGCTATATTGCTGCTCGCTGAATTCTTATTCATGATGGCTCCTATGAAGATTCCGCAGATTATTGCTAAAGCAAGGAAAATGGGAAGTTTGATGTAGATTCTGGAATTTTTTTCTTTACTCACGGTAGAAAAAGTTTATGGTATAATACAAATAACCTGAAAGCAGAAACAAAGTTATTTAAAAAGTACTTAACAATATAACTTTGTCGCCGCCGGAACAAGCTTCGGAATTAAATTTATATATTTTTTATGAGAAAGCCTTCTTGAAAAACCTGATTATTTATATCATACTTTTTCTCATCTGCGTACTTTCAAGGATGCTAAGCTCTTTGAATTATATCGAAGACCTGGAATCTCTTGATTTTACCTCTTGTATATTAGATAGCGAAATCTTAAGCTGTCATGGAAGTATGCTTTTCGCTTTTCTTGTAAAAGTCGTATTTGTTTTGATCCCTAACCTGCCATTGGCTTTTTCCATTATCGGAGGGCTATCCGTCTTTTTATTGATAATTTTTGTACTGAAACTTATCAATGCCCCCCTGCTGTCGCTGGAAGGAGGCTTAACAGCCTTACTTATTTTTTTTAATCCTCTTATATGGATCATGAGCAATAGATATAGTCCGGATATGTTGGGTATCGCCCTTGTTACCGGAGCATTGTATTTACTACTTTCAGATACCGGAAACGTAAGGAGGCAATCTCTCGGATGGCTGCTCATAGGGTTGCTGGCAGGCGTTAAATTTTATTATTTAATTATTTTCATTGTTCCGTCAGTCTATTCACTGGTAAATGGAAGAAAATACTTCTCCGTGTTTTTTCTTTTTCTTGGTCTTTCAATATGGATCCTGCCTGCCCTTTTCAATGGAAGAACACTTGCAGATATCATTGGTTATAATATTGTTATCCAAGCAAATGCTTTTAACCATGCACAGGAAATCCTTAAAAGCATCTGGGCAGGCGGACTGGGCGGTTACTGGCCGGGGAGGAATCCTTTTTTAATACTCTGCTCTCTGGGAACCATTGTATGCCTGTTCTTTGGTATACTTATTATGCTTGATTATGGGCTCGATAGAAAAAAATTATTAGCTTTAATTTTAGGCTTCATCATCTATCTTTTGGTATTGACATTTTCTGATCTCAGCAATGAATTCAATGCGCTCCTTCCAACAGTGCCTTTCTTTTGTATCATTGTCGCTTATGGCATTATTTATTTTATAGTCAACTTTAACCATTTCGCGATAAAGGTCTCTCTGGCTTCTTTTTTGCTGATCAATATGGCTGTGACCATCGCTAGCGTGCTGGAACACAAGCAACTTTCCGCCCTGGCTCAGGCAAAAGATTATCTGGAGGAACATCAGAATGTTGGAAACAAATTGATAATTATTTCAGATCCACGGATTGCCTCCTATTTCTCGAAGGAAATAAAAGCGGATTATTACACGATGCCTCCCACAAACCCTCCTGCTTCGGTTCTGATCAGCATCGGCAAACCGGTAGCAGGAAGAAAGGTAAAAAACCATATTACTTTCCATCATGATCCCTTCATCAATAAATACTTACCTGCAGTGGACCTGTATGAATATTGAGATTTAATTCTTAAATTTATTAATGCCCAGAATTGTCGCTATTGATTATGGAACCAAGCGTACCGGCCTCGCTGTAACCGACCCGCTCAGGATCTTCGCGACAGGTCTGGAAACAGTACCATCCGCTGAAGTTCTGGTATATCTCAGGAAATATGATGAGAAAGAAGGGATTGAAAGTTTTGTAATTGGCATGCCTAAAACTTTGAATAATGAACCTTCTGAAAATGCCAGATTCGTGTCCGCATTTATTGATCTCCTGAAAAAACAATTTCCTGAAAAAACGATTTTTTTGATCGATGAAAGATTTACTTCATCTATGGCGCTTGATGCCATGATCCGGGGAGGGATGAGCAAGAAAGACAGGAAAAATAAAGGGAACGCAGACCGGATCAGCGCTACCATTATTTTACAGTCGTATCTTGAAATGAAAAGATAATCTTATTTGTTAAATTTGAATAAAGAAAATTCAAGGCCGCTTAGCTGTTGGAAAAAACAATAGGAAAGCAAAGGTTTGTCATTCCGAGGCATAAGGAATCTGGTTTTTAAAAAAATATACCAGATCCTTGCTTCGTCAGGATGACACAGTAGTTAATTTGGTTGAGAATTGTAAAACTGTTCCTTAACTAAGACATATTCAAAGAAGATTTAAAGTTTACCATTTAATTATTATGATTTACCCTATTATCGCCTACGGCGATCCGATATTGAAAAAGCCAGCCAATGAAGTAGATAAAAACAAAGAAGATCTGAAGCAACTGGTGAATGATATGTTTGAGACAATGTATAATGCCCACGGCATAGGCCTCGCAGCTCCGCAGATTGGCGTTTCGCTGAGAATATTCATTGCAGACGGATCTCTGCTTGACGACGAAAAATTTCATACCTTCAAAAAAGTATTTGTGAATCCCACCATATTAAAGGAAGAAGGCGAAGAGTGGACTTATGAAGAAGGTTGCCTGAGCATACCCGGCGTAAGAGCGGATGTCATGAGACAACCAAAACTGAAGATCCATTACTATGATACTGACTGGAAAGAATACACAGAAACTTACGACGGCATGGCAGCACGTATTATCCAGCATGAATACGATCACATAGAGGGTATTCTTTTTCTGGATCATATTTCCCCGATGAAAAAGAGATTGCTGAAAGGGAAGCTAACTAATATCAGTAAGGGCATAACAGACGCAGTCTACAAAATGAAATTCCCTGTTAAAAAATAAATATGCTGTCGCAGACAGATTCATTTTCCAAATTACCAAAAGTAGGCACCACGATCTTCACCGTGATGTCACAACTAAGCCATGAGCACAATGCCATCAATCTGGCTCAGGGCTTCCCCGGTTTCCCATGTTCCGAAAAGTTGATCAACCTTGTGCATGATTATATGCTCAAAGGCTGCAACCAATATGCACCTATGCCCGGCATCATGCCACTCAGGGAAAAGATAAGTCAAAAAACCAAAGAATTATATGGAGCTGATTTTGATGCCGGTAAGGAGATCACAATTACCTGTGGCGCAACGGAAGCTTGTTACGCAGCCATCACATCAATGGTCAGGCCCGGCGATGAAGTAATTATCTTTGAGCCGGCTTTCGATTGTTATATCCCAATCATTGAACTGAACGGCGGCAAGCCTGTATTTGTTGAGCTGCATTATCCCGATTATAGAATCAACTGGAAAATTGTAGAAGAAAAGATCAGCCCGAAAACGAGAATGATCATCATAAACTCTCCGCATAATCCTACAGGTTCAGTATTGTCATCCGAAGATTTGGATCAGCTGAGTAAGCTTGTCAAAGACACCGATATCTTCATTATGAGCGACGAAGTTTATGAACATATTATTTTCGACGGCATCAGGCACGAAAGTATATTGCTCAGACCCGAACTGAGGGAACGCAGTCTGGTAATTTCATCTTTTGGAAAAACTTTTCATACCACCGGCTGGAGGATAGGCTACTGCCTGGCACCGGCACGTATCAGCGCCGAATTCAGAAAGATACACCAGTTCATTACTTTCAGTGCTCCTACACCTATGCAGCACGCACTCGCTGATTACCTGGAAGAAAAAGAAATGTATCTTGGCCTGCCGGATTTTTACCAGAAGAAAAGAGATCTGTTCGCTGAACTTATGAAACCTTCCAGATTTGAATTTATGCCTGCTTCCGGGACATACTTCCAGCTAATGTCGTATAAAAATATTTCTGATGAGCATGATGTTGATCTGGCGAAGAGGCTTACCATCGAAGCTGGAGTAGCCTCTATTCCCGTGTCTGCGTTTTATCATAACCGTACAGACGAAAAAATTCTCCGTTTCTGTTTTGCAAAAGATGACGATACACTTAAAAGGGCGGCGGAGAAATTATGCAGGATTTAAAAATTTCCTTAATCCAATCTGATCTCCATTGGGAATCACCCGATGCCAATATGGCTATGTTCGAAGAAAAAATCTGGAAGATCAGAGAGCAGACAGATATCATTATACTTCCCGAAATGTTTACTACGGGCTTTACCATGAATGCCAGAGAGCTGGCCGAGCCTATGAATTATAAAGCCTGTAAATGGATGAAGCAGCAGGCCGCACAAACAAAAGCTGTGGTGACTGGAAGTGTGATTATTAAAGAAGATGGAAAATATTTCAACAGGCTGTTATGGTTCGAGCCTGACGGGCATTTTTTTTATTATGATAAAAGGCATCTCTTCAGAATGGCAGACGAGCATCAAACGTATTCGGCTGGAAATAAAAAGTTGATAAGAGAAGTAAAGGGCTGGAAGATTTTTCCGTTAGTCTGTTATGACCTCCGTTTTCCGGTCTGGAGCAGGAATGTCAACAATGCTTATGATGTTTTGATCTACGTCGCCAACTGGCCGCAGGCAAGGAGTTCAGCATGGAAGGCTTTGCTCAAAGCAAGGGCTATAGAAAATTTATCGTATTGCGTTGGTGTCAATAGAGTGAAAGAAGATGGCAAAGGAATTCCCTACTCCGGTGATTCTATGGTAATAAATTACAAGGGAGAAGAATTATTTTCCTGTGCTGATGAAGAATGCATTCATACGATGATTTTGAATTACGATGAGTTGAAAGCTTTCCGTGAAAAATTTCCTGCGGATATGGATGCGGATAAATTTGAGATGAGTTAATTAAAGATAAAGTCAAATAATGATAGGTGTTATTTTAGTTTTGATAACTTGGTTTCAGTCAAATGACAAATCTTTATTGCCATCCGTAGCCCACCCTTTAAAGGGTGGGCTACGGATGGCAGTCTTTTGTTTTAGCTGTTTCAAATATTCAACTCCCCCAAGTCTTACTATTGAAATTATCTTAAATCAGACCTTAGACTTAATTATTAAGAAAATCCGAAGTCGTTTTTTTACATTCTTCCAGACTTGCCTCGTGCTTGAATTTTCCTTTAAGGAGGCCAAACATTTTTCCCAGCATCGCATTCTCCCCATTCATCATCACCAGGCATTTGTCTTTATGCTTGATAATCTTTTCTGCCAATCCCATCACCTTGCCAGCAGATGCCTCTCCTTTAACCTCAACTACCACAACGATTCTTTCTTCTTTTTCAATCAACTCAGTGGCATACTTGAACATATACTGGTCTGAAAAATTATCCAGGTCGAAGCTTACCAGGTCCTTAATATTCTCCTTTACCCAGCTGATAATTTCCTTATTATAATTTACAGAAGGCTCATCAAGAAGTTCTATGTAGATCAAAACTTTCATGCTGCTTACAAGTTACATTTAAAACTTTTCAAATTTTGGTTTTATCTTGCAGTTATCATGGAGATACAAAAAATATACAAGCACTTTATTGAATGCGATGGCATAAGCACAGATACCCGTCATATAAAAGCACATTCAATGTTCTTCGCGCTCAAGGGCGCTAACTTCAATGGAAATTCATTTGCCAAAGATGCGCTGGACCTGGGGGCGGAATATGCGGTCGTCGATGAAGAGAAATTTAAAATAAGTGACCGGTATATACTTGTTAAAGATGTACTCACCGCTTTGCAGGACTTGGCGAACTTTCACCGCAAACAATTTAAGATCCCTTTTATTGCAGTAACCGGCACCAATGGTAAGACCACCAGTAAAGAACTTATCAAAACGGTACTCAGTAAAAAATACATCACGTACGCCACTGTAGGAAACCTGAATAACCATATAGGAATTCCTCTTACAATCCTAAGTATTAAACGCGATGTGGAAATAGCGGTGATTGAAATGGGTGCCAATCACCAGAAAGAGATTGAAGGCTATTGTAAAATAGCTGAGCCAAGCCACGGGCTAATTACAAATATCGGGAAGGCGCACCTCGAAGGTTTTGGAGGTTTTGAAGGAGTTAAAAAAGGGAAAGGAGAATTATACGAGTATCTTTTAAGAGCAGGAGGAGTCGCTTTTATTAATTCCAATAATGAGATCCTGAAGGAGATTTCAAAATTCACCGCACCAATATATTATCCTCGCAAGGGTGATTACTATACATGTGAATTACTGGAATCCACCCCATTTGTGATCATTGAAACAGAAGAACATAAAACAGTGGAAACACAACTTACAGGGGCATATAATTTTGAGAATA
The DNA here is from genome assembly GCA_035568055.1 of Cytophagaceae bacterium. Lineage (GTDB taxonomy): Bacteria > Bacteroidota > Bacteroidia > Cytophagales > Cytophagaceae > DATMOV01. The sequence goes on along the minus strand of DATMOV010000261.1, from coordinate 6,236 downwards.
TCGCTGCCGCGCTTTGTATCGGAAAATATTTTAATGTACCCGCGGATGCTGCCAATGCTGCCGTTGCCAGGTATGATCCTCAAAACAACCGTTCACAGATCATTGAAAAAGCAGGCAATACGATTATTCTGGATGCTTATAATGCTAATCCTTCCTCAATGAAAGCCGCCATTGAGAATTTTGCAAAAATGAAAGCCGGCTCCAAAGTTTTAGTGCTGGGGGATATGTTTGAACTTGGTGATGAGAGCGAGGCTGAGCATAAAAACCTTGGGAAGCTGATTTCCCAATATCATTTCGATAAGGTTTTACTCTGCGGAAACCAAATGTCTTTTGCAAAAGAGGCATATTCCTCCGCTTTATATTTCCCTGATAAAGCAAGTCTGATAGAATGGTTTAAAGCAAATCAAATAAAGGACAGTCATCTTCTCATCAAAGGTTCACGGGGTATGGGGCTGGAGAAGGCACTGGATGTTATTCTATGATGACAAATACTATTCTTTCTTCATAAAAGGATAACGATAATCAGTTGGCGGATTAAAATTTTCTTTAATCACCCTGGGTGATACCCAGCGCAGAAGATTCAGCATGGAGCCTGCCTTGTCATTCGTCCCCGACCTTCTTGCCCCGCCAAAGGGCTGCTGGTTTACCACTGCTCCTGTGGATTTATCATTGATGTAAAAATTTCCTGCTGCATTTTTTAATTCTGATGTAAGCAATTCAATCGCTCTTTTATCGCTGGCAAAAATAGCTCCTGTTAATCCATAAGATGAAGTGGCATCTGCGAGCTTGATAATATCTTCGAATTTCTCATCTTCATATATATAAATAGTCAGCACTGGCCCGAATATTTCTTCACACATGGTCACATAGTGAGGATCGCTGCTTAGAAATATTGTTGGCTCAATAAAGTAACCTACGGATTTATCATAATTGCCTCCCGCGATCAGCTCAATTTCTTTGGCCTTCTTCGCTTCATGAATGTATTTTGTGATGCGATCAAAAGCTCTCTCATCAATCACCGCGTTGATGAAGTTTGTAAAATTTTCCGGCGAGCCCATCTTGACAGTTTTCAAGTCATCCAACAAATATTTTTTTAGCTCCGGCCATATTGACTCAGGGATGTAAGCTCTTGAGGTGGCAGAACATTTCTGTCCCTGGTATTCAAATGCTCCCCGCAACAGAGCTGTGCTCAGAGCTTTGGTATCCGCGCTGGCATGTGCAAGCATGAAGTTCTTTCCGCCGGTTTCCCCTACTATCCGTGGAAAAGATTTATAATTCGAAAGATTATTTCCAATAGTTCTCCAGATCTCAGTAAATACTTTTGTGCTGCCTGTAAAATGGATTCCGGCAAAGTCACGGTGATGAAGGATCACTTCGCCTGCAACTGGCCCATCCACATAAATTAAATTGATCACGCCCGGAGGAAGACCTGCTTCCAGCAATATTTCCATAATGACATTGGCGGAGTAGATCTGGCTAAATGCCGGTTTCCAAACCACAGTATTACCCATCAATGCCGGTGCGCAGGGAAGATTGCCTGCTATCGCCGTAAAGTTGAAAGGAGTCAGAGCAAAGACAAAACCTTCCAGCGGCCTATATTCCATCATATTATTTATACCTTCAGGTGAATAAGGCTGCACCGCATAAATCTCATACATGAATTTAACATTGAACCGCAGAAAATCTGCGAGCTCGCAGGCAGAGTCTATCTCAGCCTGAAAAACATTTTTTGATTGTCCGAGCATAGTCGCCGCATTGATCTTCGCTCTGTATTTTCCTGATACCAGATCAGCGGCTTTAAGAAATATTTCGGCTCTATGCTCCGTGGAATTTTCCGACCAGTATTTTTTAATTTTCAAAGCTTCTTCAATCGCTTTTCGAACATGTGTTTCGTCTCCTTCATAGAAATGAGCGATGGTATTTTTATGATCATAAGGCGGAGCGATTCTGGTTTTTTTACCAGACACTATTTTCTCCGTGCCAATGTACATGGGGATTTCAATAACACCAGATCTGCCTGCTCTGATGGCTTTCTTAAGCTCGTTTCTTTCACCGGAGCCTGACTCATAATTAAGGATCGGCTCATTGATGATTGCAACTGGATTTGTTTTCTTAGAATTCATAAGGCTTGATCTCCCTTCTAAATGGCTAAATGAAAAAAATGTTTTAAAAAAAAGTAATTACTCACCACAGGGACACAGAGTCTCACAGAGACTAATATCTTGGGGCAACTTTGTATGTTGATCTGTGGCAAGGGATTGATCATCTCCGTGTTTCTTTGTGTTCTCTGTGTCTCCGTGTTTTTTATTTCCTTTTGCAGCTGAGTAGTTATGAAATAGTCGCTGTATTAAAAAATCTGTTTATAAAATATTCAATAACTCACTAAGACAGGTAATTTCATGCGTCACTTCTTCTTTATGAAGATCTTTATTAGGATTAAAAAATATGTGATCTATTCCCGCATTTCTCGCGCCGACGATATCAGCTTCCAGGTCATCTCCTATCATAATGCACTCTTTGTTACTCGCATTGATCTTATTCAATGTATAATCAAATATTTTTTTATCAGGCTTCAGATATCCGCATGATTCGGAGTTGATGATTTCGCAGAAATAATTCCCGAGATTTGAAGAATTGATCTTAAGCTGCTGGATCTCAGAAAAACCATTGGTAAGAATGTGCAGCATATATTTTTTGTTCAAAAGATATTCCAGCACGTGATGGGTGTGGGGCAATACATTGCTTTTAGCAGGGCAGATATTCATAAATTGTTCGTTGAGCTCTGGTGGCACAAGCTCATCATTCAAGCCCAGGGCATTGAAGGTGAGTTCAAACCTTGACGCTCTTATAGCTTCTTTGGTAATTCTTCCCGCATTGAATTCCTTCCACATCCTTACATTAATGGTTTTATATTCATTGAAGAATTGACTTGTATCGAATCCAAAGCGGCTCATATTATGGAGCGCGTATAATTCATTCAACGTTTCAGCGCAGTTCTTATCAAAATCCCAAAGGGTATGATCAAGGTCGAACAATATGTGTTTATAAACAGGCATCAGAAGTTAAGTATAAGCCTTTGAACAGGCCTGTCGTTTTGAATATGCTCTTCAAAAATTTCCTGTACATCGGTCATCTGCACAGAGCCGTAAAAAACTCCTTCGGGATAAACGACTACCGCAGGACCGAAGTTACATACATCAAAGCAACCGGCTTTCTGCGCCCTTACTTCGGTATTGATCTTATGATCTTTTACTAGTTTTTTAAAAGCTTCCACCAACTCCATTCCATGTTTCTCCCCACAGCATTTCTTGCCCTCCGTTTTTTCATTGACGCAAATGAATATATGTTTTTTGTATTTCATAAGTTTTGAAACATCACAGGTATATCCCTTTTATTTTAGGCTTCCCAGATCAGGCAGCAGGTATTTATTCTGTTTATTATGCAGCTTTCTGATCGCAAGCTCATTGTTTGAATACAGCGTTTTATATTCTTCCAGATCTTTTAAAAGAGCCGGGTCTTTTAAAAGAAATTCGAAAATTTGATGGATGATATCTTCATAAGCTTCATTGATATAATAATATACCCACTGATCCACCTTTTTATATTTTACGAGTCTTGCATTTTTAAGATAAATAAGATGCCGTGAAGTTTTTGTCTGTGTAAAGTCCAGTATCAGCTCCAGATCAGAAATACACATCTCCTGGTTCTTATAAAGCAAATGCATGATTCGTACCCGTGATTCATCACTAAAGGCTTTAAATATCTCCGAGCCTGTACCAAGTTCAAAATTTTTTATTCTGATCATTTAAGTATTTGCTTAAGCAAATAAGCGAATAATATATGATAATTCCTATCTGCCTTCCTTAACAAAATTAATAATCTTATCTTTATCCTTTATAACCTTATATTTTAATTCAGGGTTCTGTTTATAAAGCGAAACTGTGCGAAATAGTAGTAAATACATATTGGTTTTTTTGGCTATCATCCTGAGTGTGCAGATTTCTCATGCTCAGAATAATAAGAAGATCGTTCAATTCTCCGGCCTGGTTGTGGGAGGGGATAGTGCTTACGGCATTCCAGGCGTTCATGTTTTTGTACCACTTGCCGGAAGAGGTACAGTTACAAGCCATCTGGGATATTTTTCAATGCCTACTCTTGTAGGTGACAGCGTGGTCATACGTTCTATGGGATATAAGGAGAAACATTTTATCGTTCCGTACACTCCTAATGATAATATATCTGTAATCATTCAGCTTTCGGAAGATACTACACTTCTTCCTGCCGTATCAGTTTTCCCGTGGCCTACAGAGGAAATATTTAAAGAGGCTTTTCTTGCTTTAAGGCTTCCCGAAGCAGACATGGATGCCATGCATAAAAATCTGAACGAGCAGGTGATGAAACGAATGATGTACAATGAAAGCCCGGATGGAATGCTGGTGCACAAATATTATATGGAACAACAGATCCAGCATACAGATACCAAATTCTTTTCCAATTCTTATGCCTGGCAGAATCTGGCTAACCCCTTTGCCTGGGCTAAATTTATCAAACAAGTTAAAGCGGGTGGCTTGAAAACAAAAAGTTATCAGGAGTATGTTCCTGAAGTGACAGAGAAAGAAGTGCAGAGAAACGAGAAACAGGCGGCGAAAGAGAAAAGTAAAAATCCCAAGTAATTCACAAAACTAAGGTCAGGGGATTAAAAGGTAGTGAGCCATGATGTATACCGCGATACCAGCACATGCTCCGGAAAGAAGCAGATTCCATTCACGGATATTCACTCTCAGAAAATAAGTCAGCACAAAACATATAAAAAGTAACACGAAAACTGTAATCCCTATTCCTGTAATAATTCCAAAATCAAAACATACTAATTGCATTACCTGATCCCCCGGCGAGAACAGATAATTCTGCAAACTTTCCGGGAAGGCGAATCCATGTATAAGGCCGGCGACAACCGCAAGAAAAAATCTATAATTCTGAGACGGGTATTTATTGGTAAACGCCTGCTTTTTCAAGAACAAGTTGGAAATAGCGACACTCAGGATGGTTAAAGGCATCAGAAATTTTACATAGTTTTCCGGAAAGGAAATATAATTGAAAGTGGAAAGCAGGAAAGATACCTGATAAGCCGTAGTAAAAAGAAAAACAAAAAGAACTACTTTTTTCCAGGATGCGAAATTGTAAATACCGCACAAGGCTATGATAAATAAAATATGCTCGAACAGGTGAAAGAATGCCAGGTTCGAAAGTCCTAATACAAAGAAACTCCAATAGCCAGTCATCATAGTCTATATAGTTGAAGGTCTTTCTTTCAAATATATAGATTAATAAACGGATTGTACAAGAATAAGTTGAGATTATCCTTAAATGATCACGATTAATCTATATTATTGGGACTTTACCTAAGATTGAAGAAGTAAGGAACAAAGAATATTAAATTTATTCTTCTCATTTGTTCCAAATATTCTATCCAACATTCGCTATCATTGCTTGTGAATAAAAACCAAAATGACTTCTTTTTTAAAATTTGAGACGTGGAATAGATATCTAAATAAAAATTTAGTTGTTTTTTTTATCTATGCCGTTTTAGTAGCCATTACATTTCACGAACTACTGTTAGCGCAACAAACCCTGAAATGGGATGTCATAGACGGCTACCTGCCTTTCCGGTACTTCTTAGGGTATTCTCTTCAGCATGGAGAACTTCCTTTGTGGAATACTTTTTCAGGACTTGGCTCTCCCATTCTTGCCGATCCTCAATCAGCCTCCTGGTATCTTCCTTCCTGGATTATAGGTTATTTCCGGGGATATGATTTTACCAGCATTTCGGTTGAATACATGACTATGCTTGTAGTAGCAGGCCTGGGATTTTATAATTTATTAAAATATTTAAAAATTTCACCTTTTATTTCATGTGCAGGAGGAGCAGCTTTTCTTTTTTCCGGAATGTTTATTGGCAATGCGCAGCATTTTACCTGGGCCATATCTGGTGCATACTTTCCATGGATTATTTATTATTTTCTTAAAGCCGGGAATGAACCTTCGGTAAAGAGTTCTATAAAAGGAGGAATATTCCTGTCTCTATTGCTTACAGGTGGCTATCCTGCGTTTATCATTATTCTTTTTTATTTCTGTTTACTGAATGGGTTAATTCTGCTGACAAAAAACATATTGAGGAAGGACTGGTTAATTTTTAAAACCAGGATAAGAAATTATTCCATATTGGTTATATCGGC
>DATMOV010000260.1:0-3397 GCA_035568055.1 Cytophagaceae bacterium | reverse complement strand
CTGATGAGTTTTTCCAGGCTTGGGACAAGAGATGCACCCACCATGGTCAGGCGTATTTATGGTTTTTGTACAGGCTGAAAGAAAAAAGAAGATTAATAATATTAAAATAGTGTTCTTCATAAAAATGCTTTTTATTAAGATGAAGAGATCGCTTAATTTCCATATAAGTTCTCCTTAAAACTTATGCTGATAGAACGAATGAATTCCCTCAATAATATCTGAAGCATTCATTGAAAATTCACTTGATTTTTTTGCAGCATCATCTCCTGCAAAACCATGTATATAAACCCCCAGAATAGCGGCTTTAAAAGGCTCATATCCCTGCGCAAGAAGCGAGGTAATAATTCCTGTTAATACATCTCCGCTTCCAGCTTTAGCCATTCCAGGGTTACCAGTGGAATTGAAGTGAAATTCACCTTCAGGGGTACAAATCACCGTAAAGGCTCCTTTCAGGACTATATAGCTGTTTATTTTTATAGCTAATTCTTTCGCGAGTTTCAACCTGTCAAAATCATTTTTAGCCGGACCGGCGAGCCTTTCAAATTCTTTAGGATGAGGTGTTAGTATGCTTTGTGAAGGAATAATTTCAAGCAGGGCTTTGTCTGATGCAATAATATTTAAAGCTCCGGCATCAATGACTATAGGCATATTGGCAATCCGGAATAATTTTGCCAGGGCTATTTTTGTTTGTTCACTTTCACCAAGCCCTGTCCCGACTCCAATGGCATTATATAAATTAAGATCCGGTATTTCAGTGATACTATCGAACGATGGATCCGTAATCACTATGTTTTCAGGAATGGTGCTTTGAACGATCTCATAGCCGCATTCTGGAATATAAGTTTTACATAAACCAGTTCCGGTTCTCAGACAGGCTTTCGCTGCCAATACCACGGCCCCGATCATCCCGTTACTTCCACCTATAATCAAAGATTTTCCATAAGTTCCTTTGTGAGAAAATCTACTCCGCTTTTTCACCCAGCCTTTAATGCTTTCTTCATCGGTAAAGTAATAGGGTGTTTCTGCTTTATAAAGAAATTCCTGACTAAGGCCAATATCAATAAGATGCCAGTCACCGCTGTATTTCTCATTCTGTGGCAGAAAAAATGCGAGCCTGGGAAGCTGAAATGAAACCGTATATATGGGCTCAATAATCGCTTGATGTTCTATTGCCTTATCGGCGAAAAGCCCGGATGCGATATCCACGGATATGATTGTCGATTTACTTTGATTAATGGCCTGTATACATTCGCTGAAGATTCCTTCAACATTTTTATTAAGGCCTGACCCAAATATGGCATCTATGATAATATCTGAAGAAGACAAAGCCGGGATATCTTGTGTTGCAGTAATGTATTTAATGGCGGATGATTTCCCGAGCCGGTCTTTATTCTGAAGGAAATCTTTTGAATTTTTTTCTGACTTAATAATATAAATTGCCAGGTGATATTCCCTTTGCATAAGCAATCTTGCTATCGCAAGTCCATCCCCACCATTATTTCCAGGGCCGCAGAAAATAAATATTTTTTGTGGATGGCTAAAGCGTGCATTGAACCAAGCGATAAAGGCGGTGGCGGCTCTTTCCATCAAGTCAATGGAACTGATCGGTTCATTTTTGATAGTATAAGCATCAAGTTCCGCGATCTGCTTTGCAGTTAGTATCTTCATAGAATATCGGGAGAATAACCAGAAAAATTGCGGGATGTTTTTATCTGTCTACCTCCCCCATCACCACATCTACAGAACCGATAATAGCGATAAGGTCGGAAAGCATGACACCCTTCGAAATAGCAGGAAGCACTGAAAGATTTACAAAGGATGGTGATCTGCCTTTACATCTGAAAGGTATATCAGTGTTTCCTGTTGAACGGAAAAAGAATCCCAGTTCTCCTTTAGGACTTTCACTCCTGATATAAAAATCCATTGCTTTCGGGCGGATCTTTTTCGGCACCAAAGCCTGCGGATCAAAATCCCTGCTTCTCTTCAAATCTCCCTGAAGTTTGTCCAGGCACTGCTCAATAATTTTAATTGACTCGTAACATTCCAGCACTCTTACCTGCGTCCGGTCCCAGCAGTCGCCAATCGTACCCATCTCACCTTTTCCCACGGGAATGTCAAACTCAAGGTCGGGATAAACAGAATATCCATCAACACGCCTTAAATCATACCTGAGCCCGGAGCCGCGCAGCATCGGGCCACTGGCGCCATAGTTAACAGCAAGATCCAGCGGAAGAACTCCAACATTGGCGGTGCGATGTATAAATATTTTATTGTCCATGATGATCTGCTGCAACTCTTTCATCTTTGGCTTTAAATATTTTGTAAGATCCCTGCAACGCTCTTCAAATCCAACCGGTAAATCAAAATAGAGTCCGCCAATCCAGATATAATTGTACAGCATTCTTGATCCGCTCAGCCATTCAAGCAACCTGTTAATATGTTCGCGGTCTCTCATTAGCCAGAGAAATGGAGCATAAGCGCCAATGTCTATCCCATAAGTTCCTATGGCTACAAAATGAGATGCTATTCTGTTGAGCTCGGATACGAGCACACGTATATATTCAATGCGTGCCGGAATATTTTTTTCAATGCCCAGCATTTTTTCTACGCCCATAACATAGCAATGCTCCGAATTCATCGCTGCCATATAATCAAGCCTGTCAACGAAAGGAATAACCTGATTGTATGGAAGGTTTTCGGCATGCTTTTCAAAACATCGATGGAGATAGCCAAGGTGGGGAACTACTTTTTCTACGATCTCTCCTCTGGTAAGTACTTCAAATCTCAATACACCATGGGTAGAGGGGTGCTGAGGGCCAAGATTGATAAGCATCTCTTCCGATTTCAATTCCTCCTCCCTGATTAGCTGGGGCTCAGACTTGCTCAGATGGCTTTTGTCATATTTGTATTGTATTCCGTCTGTTGGCATGTTAGTAATTTATGCTCAGTGCTCAGTACTTAGGATGTGGAACATTATTATTATCATTATTTCTTAAATTTCAATTGATCTCTCAAGGGTATGTTTTTCTTTTTTCTAAGCACTAATATTCAACCTTTATTCCATGATAATATTCCTGATGCTTATAATCTTTACGCAAGGGATAACCTTCCCAATCGGCGGGAAGAAGTATCCTTCGAAGATCCGGGTGTGCTTCGAAAACAATTCCATACATATCAAAGATCTCTCTTTCATGCCAGTTTGCGGAACGCCAGATATTGCTTACAGAAGTTATTGCGGGAAGTGGTTCCCCTTCGTTGTTTCTGATAAGTTCAGCCTTTAATATTATATGATGATTGAAAGGAATTGAATATAAATGATAGATCACTTCCATCGTGCCGATCGCAGGTCCATTATCTACTCCTGTCAGGCAGCTTAAAAAATCAAAATATAATTTTT
>DATMOV010000259.1:0-11109 GCA_035568055.1 Cytophagaceae bacterium | reverse complement strand
TATGGTGCCGGCTTCTTTGTTGATATTACTGATCTGAAGCAAAGCAGAAAAGAAGCTACAAAGCTGGCTGAAGAGCTCAGCACTTTTCTTTATATGGCTTCGCATGATTTAAAGGGTCCCCTTGCCTCTGTGATTGGACTTACTAATATCGCCCGCAACGACATTGAAGATCCCAAAGCCCTGGAATACCTCAATCTGATACAGGAATGTACACTCAAGTTGGACAGATCACTGATCAATTTTCTGAAGATCATCCGTATAAAAGATAATACGGTCAACCATGTTCCCATTGATCTGAATCTTCTCATTGACGACATACTCTCCAGCTTAAAACATCAGGCCTGTTTTGCTAATACCGAATTCCAGATTAATAATTCTCTGAAATCAGAATTCTGCTCAGATGAAGACTTAATAAGATCAATGATCCAGAACCTGGTGGAAAATTCGGTTAAATATCAGAGCAGACTTCGCAAGCCTCTTGTAAAAATTGAACTAAGGGAAGATGCTTTAAATATTCTTATAACGGTTGATGATAACGGACGAGGCATCGATGAAAAAATTAAGGATAAGATCTTTAATATTTTTTACAGAGGCGATATATCCTCCAATGGCTCCGGCCTCGGCCTTTATATTGTTAAAAACGCTATCGAAAAACTCGGCGGATCGGTTTGCGCAGAATCCAAAAAGGAAGGTGGCGCATTCTTTACTTTAACAATCCCTAAAAAACGGTAGAGCATTTTTGTTAACTGTTAACTGTTAACTTTCAATGGCTTTTCTTTTTTTATTCTCTTCAATTCAATTCCCTCTGCCGGAGAAATTACCAGTGGCACCTTTTCAATAGTTACAGAGCTGGTATCAAGACCGAAGGCACTATCCTCCGAAAGGCTTATACTGTGTAGCCAGAAATATAAGTCCATCACAAGCTGCTCGTCAGCCGGAAGATCATTGTCATGGCTTAAGTGTTTTTCAAGTACAACAAAACGGAAATCACCTACTATATTTCTTGACTTGAGTGATGTATAGCGGCTGGCAAAATCTACCTCATGGTTTTTTACCAGATCTTCCACAACCTTTCTGAAGAAAAGATTAATTCTCTGTTCCACCCTGAAGCCAAGCCTGAAATCAACCCGAACTAAATCATTAGGAAGTACTATATCCACTTCATATTCCATTCTGTAAGGATCATCGGTAACTTCGATATGAACAAACCAATAAATATCCGAACGCTTAGGCTGCTTGTTAAAAATGGAATAAATAATCTTTGATTCAATTTGTCTGGGATTGGAAGCGCCAGTCATATATACTAGATGTGTCGAATATTTTGGAATAGACATGTCATTGCTGAGTTCCTGCAACAACGGTAAATAATCATCAATTCTCACATATTCTGTAAGTCTATTCTTAATCTTCCTTGCCTGATGCCACACATACATGATGGATATCAGGACACAACTTATAATTAAAGTAATATAACCGCCTTCGTGAAATTTTTTCAGGTTCGCGATAAGAAAGGCACCTTCAATCACAAAATATCCGAGGAATAGAAGATACACATAGATTAATTTTACCTTTCTGACAAAATGCAGGTAAAAACAAAGCAGGATTGTCGTCATCATCATGGTCAAGCTTATCGCGAGCCCATAAGCGGCTTCCATATTTGATGATTCTTTAAAATGAAGTACGATGAAAATACAACCAAACATCAGTAGCCAGTTAAGGCTGGGAACGAAGATCTGTCCTTTCTGTGTCGTCGGATATTTGATCCTGACTTTTGGCCAGATGTTTAACCTGATCGCTTCACTGATAAGCGTGTAAGAACCACTAATCAGAGCCTGGCTGGCGATGATCGCGGCAAGGGTAGCGATGGCGATCCCCCATATCAGAAACCATTCAGGCATAATAGTGTAAAATGGATTTTGTCCGTTCAGTTTTTCTCCGGCATGGCTAAGTATCCAACCTCCCTGCCCGAAATAATTCAGTAGCAGGCAGATTTTTACAAAGATCCAGCTAATACGAATATTTTGCCTTCCGCAATGGCCAAGGTCAGAGTATAAAGCTTCTGCTCCGGTGGTGCAGAGAAATACTGCTCCTAATAACCAGAACCCACCGGGATAATTTATGAGGAGCTTGATGGCATAGTATGGGTTTAAGGCATGCAACACGTCAAGGTGTTCTACCAGATAAACTGATCCAAGTGTTCCAAGCATCAGAAACCATATCATCATAATAGGGCCAAATGCCTGCCCCATAAATTTGGTCCCAAAACGTTGAGTAAGAAAAAGAACTATAATTATACCGATTACAATCTCTATGGTTGGAATGTTAGGTTTAATGATCCTCAAACCTTCTATCGCTGAAGCTACGGAAATTGGTGGAGTGATAATGCCATCCGCCAGCAGAGCGCTGCCTCCTATAATTGCGGGCCATAAGAGATATGGACTTCTTCTTCTAACCAATGCATAAAGTGAGAATATTCCACCTTCACCTCTGTTATCTGCCTGTAAGGTAAGAATCACATATTTTATAGTAGTTTGCAGCGTAAGGGTCCAGAATACGCAGGAAAGTCCGCCCAGCACGAGTTCCCGGTTAATGGTATCGTTGCCCACTATCGCTTTCATTACATATAAAGGCGATGTTCCTATATCTCCATAAATTATTCCAAGCGTAACAATTAATCCTGCGGCACTAAGATTATTTATGCTGCGTTTATCTGCGGGTAACTTCATAATTAAAATTTACTCTGTGAAATTACTAACAAGTTTATTCAGGAGCAAAGAAGGATCAGGCATTCTCGGTTTTATAGAAAAACAGTTGTTAGCCTGTCGGGGGACAGTCCAAGGAGAAGCTTTTGATTTATTAAAACCGCATCAACAACTGCGTCTCAAACCCTGCCACTTTTCTTTCATGCTCCAGCAACCATTTTTTTCGCCACAAGCCACCGGCATATCCTGTGAGGCTTCCATCCTGGCCTATGATACGGTGGCAGGGAAGAATGATGAGGATAACGTTTTTGCCATTCATACTCCCAACAGCTCTGGCGCTCTTCGGACTATTCAATTTTTCAGCAAGTTCAGCATAAGACATGGTTTTGCCATATTCAATGCTCTTAAGTTTATTCCATGTTGCTTTTTGAAAGTCTGTTCCGAGAAGAATATAAGGAAGGGAGAAATCTTTTCTGTCTCCATGGAAGTATTCATCCAGCTGCTTTTTACATTCTTCAATGACTGCATTGGTAGATAATGCCTTTGTTTCGCTTTCAACAAAAAGCACAGAAACAATATCCTTTTCAGTGGCGGAGATTTCTATCGCTCCAATGGGTGATGTATAATAGGAAGTAAAGGTTTTTAACATATTAAATCAGATTTCTGGCTTTAATCTCCAGGTACTTATTAATCGTGTTGACTGTCAGATTTTGCGGTGCTGTGAGAATGGAATGAATACCATATTTCTGCAGCTCTTTTACAATCATTTTTTTTTCAAAAGCGAATTTCTCAGCAATGGTTTTCAGATAAACATCCTCTGTATTGGCGGCGCGTTTTTCGAGGAGGACCTTAAGTTCTGTATTTTCAAAAAACACCACTACCAGCAAATGATCTGCAGCAAGTTTTCTTAAATGACGAAGTTGACGCTTCATGGAGGAAAGGGTTTCAAAGTTAGTAAATAGCAAAAGCAGGCTTCTATGGTTAATCCTGTTTCTGATATTTGCATACAGCATCTCACTGTCAGATTCAAGGTATGCTGTCTTCTCTTTATAAAGTATCTGAAGTATTTTATTGATCTGTCCCGACTTTTTATCAGCAGGCAAGAATGACGCGATCTTGCTGCTAAAAGTTATAAGTCCGGCTTTGTCATCTTTTTTCAAAGCGATACTGGAAATAACGAGGCTCGCATTGATGGCATAGTCAAGCAACGTCATTCCTTCAAAAGGCATTTTCATGCTTCTGCCTTTATCTATCAGGCAATACACTTGCTGTGATTTTTCATCCTGGAACTGGTTCACCATGAAGTTTCCTTTTCTGGCAGTAGCTTTCCAGTTGATGCTGCGCATATCATCGCCCTGCACATATTCCTTGATCTGCTCAAACTCCATGTTGTTACCTATCTTCCTGATTTTCTTGATCCCGAGCTCTGACAAGCGGTTGGAAATTGCGAGCAGCTCATATTTTCTCATTTGTAAAAAAGAAGGGAAAACCTCCACCATTTTTCCCTGGTCGAAAATAAAGCGGCGGCTTACAAAACCTATAAGTCCCTGGACATAGATATTAAGTGCGCCGAAAGAATACTCACCTCTCTTTACAGGTTTAAGAAAATACCTGACTGTCTTCTCTGAGCGAGGCGGCAAAATATCATTGATCTCAAAATCCCTGAGCTGAAACTGAAAAGGTATTTCATCGATGATGGAGATTCTTACAGGAAATGAATAATGGTTTTCCAAATGGATTTTGATCTCATTAGCATCTCCGTTAGAAAGCCTGTCAGGAGTCTGGCGGTTTCCGAATATCTTTCCGGATATGAATACAGACAAAATATCTCCTGCCACCAAAGCCATGATGATCAGAAAAATGATCTTGGCAATAGCTATCAGAAATGGGAAAACGAACGCGAGGATAAACAGCACCACGTTCATGGCCAATACCAGGAATAATAAATTCCGGAGATATAGAGATCTGAAAAATTTCACTAACGTGGTATTTCTATATTTTTAATGATCTGCTCAATGATATCTTTTGCGCTTACGCCTTCCATTTCCTTTTCAGGCGTGAGCATGATACGGTGGTTAAGAACAGGGAAAACAACTTCCTGAATATCTTCCGGTGTTACAAAATCTCTTCCTCTCATCGCCGCTATTGCTTTGGAGGCTGTCATGATCGCCAATGATGCTCTGGGTGATGCGCCCAGGTATAAGGCATTGTTATTTCTTGTTCCGGTAACGATCTGTGATATATATTTCATCAGGCCCGGCTCAATATGGAGACTCTTTACATTCTGACGATAGGTATCGATCTGTTGGGCTGATAAAACCGGCTGTATACCATTGATGTCGTTGACTCCTTTGCGGCTGTGAAAACCTGCAATGATGGCAAGCTCTTCTTCCGGATTTGGATAATCAACTTCGACCTTGAAAATAAAACGGTCGAGCTGGGCTTCAGGCAAGCGGTAAGTACCCTCCTGGTCTACCGGATTTTGTGTGGCCAGGATCATGAAGGGCCTCTCCATAATATAGGCGGTACCATCCATCGTGATTTGTCTTTCTTCCATCACTTCAAACAACGCCGACTGTGTTTTAGCCGGGGCACGGTTGATCTCGTCAATCAGTACGATGTTTGAAAAAATTGGCCCTTTCTTAAAATTGAATTCGGAAGTTTTAAGGTTATAGATTGAAGTTCCAAGCACATCGGAAGGCATGAGGTCGGGTGTAAACTGGATCCTGCTGTATTGCACAGAAATAGTTTTTGCGATCAGTTTGGCGGTAAGCGTTTTCGCTACGCCAGGCACTCCTTCAATGAGTACATGCCCATCAGCAAGGATGGCTGCGATCAGAAGATCCACCATTTTATGCTGTCCGACAATGATTTTTCCTACTTCTTCTTTTATCCTGGTCACCGAAGCTGCAAGCTCTGTCAGGTTTACTCTATTCTCAAACATTGTATTTTCCATAAAAATGATTTTTTTGTGACTTAATTAATATGATTATTTGCGTTCTTTTATTTCATCAATCCGGTTAAACCTGTCTATCATATCACTCAGCCTTATGAGTGCTTCCTCTGTAACAGAATCGGATTCATTTATTTTTCTGATCAGCGATATCAGCATCTTCACCTGCTCTTTTTCAATATTTGATTTTTCTGAAAGCTTCTTAACAAATTCTTCATCCAGCATATTCGTCTTCAAATAAAATCTGCTTCTGACACTTTCCAAAAAATAAGTGATTTTTTTATGCGCCAGATTTTTATGATCGCCATATTGATAATACAACCTTCCGATGGTATCTACAAATTCCAGCGTCGCATTTTGAGGTGGTGCTACAATAGGAATAATTCTCTGGCGGCGTTTAGCTTCAAAGAGTATATAGCAGAACAGGGAAACAATGGTGATGCCATAAGCCCAGGCCAGGGCTGTTTTGCTCAGGATAAAACGCAGAGGGGTTTCTTCTTCGCCGCGCCCTACTTTATAGTATTCATCCCAAATCACATTTCCAACCGGAAGATAAGAAAATGCGCCGCCCACATATTCAGCATTGTTCTGGAAAAGCATGTTGTAATTGGTGAAGGCGATTGGAGTGCTTGACAAATAAATATTTCCCTGACCAAAGCTTAGTTTTATATAAGTCGGTTTGTACTTGCTGGTGACTCCCAGAATTACAGCGGTGCTTGAATCAAAAGATGAAAAGAAATAAGGAATCGTTCCATTCTTATAACCATAGTTTTTTTCTTTTTTTAATACAGGATTAACAAAGTTCAGACTGAGGGAATCCAGTTTCATGGTTAGCGCGCTATCGTTTGCATGTAGTTCACTAAAAAGGTAGTCGTTGGTCTTAATTTTCAATGTGTCGGCAAAAGTGCCCTGGAAATGATTCGCTGCTACAAAAACGTTATTGCCATTCGCGACAAATTGCAACAATGTTTCAGTGTCAAGTTTATCAGGAGAAAATTGCTCATTAATAAAAATGTAGCTTGCCTGGACTGGCTGTTCTTCTTTAGTAATATAACTTGTGATGTCCGTTTTCTGGCCGATCGTCTCATAAATCGTTTTGTTAGTTGAGCTAAAATTACCAAGGCCGAAAATATCTGTGATCATATCTCCCAGCACATAATTACCGTAAGGGATTTTATCCTTTTTTGAGAATGTAGGCCTCCAGTCTATTGGCTTTGGTTTATTGAGTTCTACCACCACAAGTATGCCAAAGATTCCGGCGAGCAGTGCGATATATTTCCACTCTTTCTTCATTGCCGTCCTTTTATTTGTTCAGTGAATGCCCGAAACGCCCCACTTACTTTGGTAAAATTTTCCTGATTGATTTCAAAATCACCATACCACACATATTCATACATCAAGGTGTTATGGGCAAATTGATCGCGGGTCTTGTTTTCTTTTATCTCCCGCAGGTATTCGTAATTGGTTTTCTCGGGCGACCAGGTGATGAGGTTTTTGATGGTAAGTTCTTTCAGGAGCAGAAGATATGACAAACGTACCGCTAACCTGAATTGCTGTTTGCTGATGGCCTCCTGAATGAGTTTATCGAAATTAATTTCATGAATATTTTCAGGGGCCTCCTCAAAATTCATCTTATTCTTTTTTGAACTGCCATACAGAAAAAATCTTTTGTCTGCGCCAAAAAGTTTCCAGAGAATAAAAATGACCACGAGAGGAGTTAATACATAAAGAAAAAAATTATAAATATAGAAATAGACCTTTGAAACGGAATAGTTGCTGAAGAGCTTACTGAGAATCCAGGAAATGATTCTTTCGATAAGCCCAGGCCCTTCCTTGTAATTTGACTGGTAAATAAAATCACCGTTTTCTTTGTATGCTTGCAATTTTTCGCTGCTAAAGCTGCGCAGGCTTACTGCGGAGGAATCATAAGGAATGACTCTTGACGCGCTATCCTGCCCGAAAGTTTTAAGGGATAGAAAAAAAAATAAAAAGAGAAGCTTAATATGATTCTTCATTACTTGTTTTTACGTCCGGAGTTTTTCCTATAGAATCTATTCTGCCGAGCAGGCCGGTAGCATCTTTCTCTTCAACCAGGTTGAAATACTGAAAGATTAACCCAACTATTGACACTGTATATAAAAGCTGCGAACCGGTAGTTGATATGATCGTTGCAATAATTAGAAAAAAATCTGAGCCACCTGAAGCTTCATTCTTTAACCCCTGAATTCCCATGACAATACCGGATATAAACGCAGGAATTTGAAAAATAAATGAAAGAAGCCCTTGAATGATCGATAGTACAAACAGAAGCCCAAATGTCGCCCACCAGTTCCCCTTAATGAGGTTAAGACATCTTGATACTGACTCAAAGAACCCTTTTCCCTCGAACATTTTTACAGAGAATAAGAAACTTAAGGCAATAGCCAGGTAAACTCCGGGAAAGATTAAAAGCATCATTCCGATCATGACTAGAATTGCGTAACCTATTCCATATAAAAATATTGGCAGAAAGTTGCTTTTAACTCCCGGTAGAACATCCTGCCATTGGAAATTTTCGGTTTTATCCTCATTATACAAACGAATATATTCATTCACTACAATCGACACAATAGAGAGAGAGATCATGCTGAATAAAATTCCCATCAAATATTCTATACCAAAAATGTTTTGAAATCTGTCACTCAGGGAGGTCTGCTTTAGAAATCCCGACTTAAATACCTGCGATTGATAAAGACCCAGAAAAATTCCACCTATTAATGTGAAAGGTCCAGCCACGAAAAGTACAGTAGTGCTCAAATTTTTAAAGTTCTGACGCAAAAATGAAAAAGTATCGTTTAATTTCTCACTAAAGTCACGCGCCTGGTTGAATATGATTTTGTCTTTTTGCATGGTTGTTAAGTTTAATTGGATAAATTATAAAGTAATAAACGATAAAGAGCGCAGAAAATAAAATGATCACTGCTTTAATAAGAGATGGCATTTCTGTCATGCGTGTTACAAAGCTTTCAAGAAATCCAGCCATGATAAAGATAGGTATCAGGCCTACGGTGATCTTTAAGCCCTGCCTGGCTCCTTTTTTAAAGGAATCAAGCCGTGAATATGTTCCTGGAAATAAAATACTGTTGCCCATCACCAGCCCTGCACAGCCTGCTATTACGATTGCAGAAATCTCCAGTGTGCCATGTATCCATATTGTAAGTATAGAAGTAAGCAACAATCCCTTCTGATAAAAAAAATACTGGAAAGCCCCAAGCATCACTCCATTGGAGAATAAAATGTAAGCAGTACCAAAGGAAAGGAACGTCCCTAAAATGAAAGCAAAAAATGCCACTTTGATATTATTCCAGGTAATTGCCATGAACATGTAACTGCTATCCATACTTTTGTATACCGCAAGCGGGTCACCCTTTTCAATATTCTCCAGTGTCATATTTACATAGGAATCTCCCAGGATCAGCCTCACGAAAGTATCGTCATAAGCAGCTGATAGCGCTCCCATGATACCTGAAACAGTGAATATGATAAAGGCATACAGCAATTGCTTGTGGTGTGCTTTGAAAAGTAACGGCAGCTCAAATTTCCAGAAATTTTTAAAGCGTCCCTTCGGCTCTTTTTTATTTTTATAAATGGCCTGATGAAAACGCAATGCCAAAGCATTGAGATATCTGGTAGTAGTGCTTTCTGGATAATGCGTTTTGGAATAGGACAGATCTTCAGTAACTTCCACATAAAGATCGGCCAGCAAATCGGGCTGTTTGGCATTTCCATTGGAGAGAAGGTTTTCAAACTTCTTCCATTTAGGTTCATTAAACTTAAGAAATGCCGTTTCTCGCATGATAAATTCGGGGAAATTTAGGAAATTTAAGAAATTTATGTGAGATGGAAAAGATCCGGATAGAGACAGCACACAATATTGTTATTGAGCACGATATTGCCAGCGTGGCAGACAGAATAGCTTCAAACCTTCTTGATTACCTGATCATCTCGGTATATTATTTTATCATTTGGGTGCTGATGTTCAGCCTTGCTATAGGAGGCTTCCATAGTATTCAATGGATACTTCTGTTCGTTTCGATTCCACCCATATTCTACCAGCTTGTGTGTGAAATTTTTTTAGAAGGGCAGAGCTTCGGGATGAGGGCTGTTCGAACTAAAGTAATCCGCATGGATGGAACCCAGCCTGGTATTGGAAGTTATTTGCTCCGCTGGCTGCTCCGCCCTATTGATATTTTCACAAGCTATGGCGGAGTCGCGGTGATCACCATACTGATCAATGGCAAAGGGCAGCGCCTGGGTGATATCGCCGCTGGCACTACCGTTATCAAGATGAAGAAAGCGGTAAAACTTTCAGATACCATTCTTGCACAGACACATGAAACTCACGTGCCTGTTTTTCCTCAGGTTGAAAAGCTAACAGACAGAGAAATTGGCATTATTGTAGAAACGCTCTCTGTATTTAAATATCAGGGCAAGATAATGCCTGTTCAGGTAGTGGCGAAAAAAATAAAGGAAGTCCTAAAAATAGAGACAACGATGAAACCTTGGGATTTTCTTAAAACCGTCGTTAAAGATTATAATCACCTTACAGGAAAAGTAAATGAAAACTGATGAGATTCCTGTTTTTACGCTTTCTCAGCTGGCTCTTCGCAATGGCATTGACAGACAGGAAGTGTGGTGTGCCTATAAAGGAAATATTTATGAACTCTCCCGCTCTAAGCTCTGGAGAGGAGGAAAACATTACGAGCATTGGGCAGGCCAGGATCTAACTTTAGAATTAAAAGATGCACCCCATAATGAAAATGTCTTTGATAAATTTAAAATTGTGGGTAAATTAAAACGCTGAAAAAATAATTGATTTAATAATAAATAGAAAATTTACATGATAGGAATTGCAGAAAGTGGCTCAACAAAAACAGAATGGATGTTTGTTGACAAGGATAAAAAAAGATATACCAGCAAAACTTTAGGGTTTAATCCATTCTATCAAAGCGTGGAGGATATTTTTAAAACTTTAAAGAATGACCTTGTTCCTCATCTTCCTTTTAAAGCCCCTATAGATACTATTTATTTCTATGGTGCGGGCTGCGAGGCTCAAGCCAATAAAGCAAAAGTTTCAGAAGCTTTCAGGAAAGCGATGCCGGATACGAAAGTTATTGTGGAGCACGACCTGCTTGCCGCGGCTAAAGCGCTGTTTGGAGATAGGCCAGGCCTCGCATGCATTGCAGGGACAGGCTCAAACACATGCTATTATGATGGTAATGATGTAGTCGAAAATGTGCACTCTCTTGGTTTGTTCCTGGGTGATGAAGGCAGTGGTGGATATAAGGGAAAATTGCTGATCAGACAATACATCAGAAAAGCAATGCCTGAACACCTGATGAAAGATTTCGAAGCCACCTACCCATTCAGAACCGATGAAATTCTGACCAAAATATACAGCGGGGAAATGCCTAG
>DATMOV010000258.1:0-3954 GCA_035568055.1 Cytophagaceae bacterium | reverse complement strand
ATAGGATGGTTTACATACGAAACTTTCAAAAGAATTGTACTTGCACATCCTGAACATGAATTTATTTTCCTTTTTGACAGGCCTTACATGAAAGAGTTTGTATTTGCTCCTAATGTAAAACCGGTCACTTTATTTCCTCAGGCAAGGCATTATTATCTTTGGTACTGGTGGTTTGAATATTCTGTGCCAAGCCTGCTTAAGAAAGAAGGAGTTGATCTTTTCGTTTCTCCGGACGGATATTTATCTCTCAGCAGTAAAGTTCCATCTACACTGGTGGTTCATGACCTGGCATTTGAGCATCGTCCCGAAGATGTTACAAAAGGCGGGCTGAAGTGGTATAAAAAATATATGCCCCAGTATGTTGAAAAGGCAAGACGCATAGCCACTGTTTCAGAGTTTTCCAAGGCAGACATTGTTGAAAAATACAAAACAGAAGCTTCGCGGATAGATGTGGTATACAATGGAGCTAATGCTATTTACGAGCCGGTCAATGACTATTGGAAAAATGAAACGAAGAAAGTATACACCCAGGGCAAGGATTATTTTATTTTCGTCGGCGCGATCCAGCCACGCAAAAATCTGATAAATTTATTTAAAGCTTTTGATGATTTTAAATCCACCGACCAACGGAATATTAAGCTCGTTATAGTTGGCAGAAAAGCCTGGCAGGCGAATGAGATTTTTGAAGTATATCAGAATATGAAATTCAAAGATGATGTCATATTTACAGGGAGGGTAAGTACTGTGGAACTTAAAAATCTTTTAGGCTCCGCCCTGGCTCTTACGTACGTAGCTTTTTTTGAAGGCTTCGGAATTCCCATTATCGAGGCCCAGGCTTGCGGCATTCCTGTTATTACTTCCAACATTACGTCTATGCCCGAGGCTTCAGGAAAAGTTGCTTTGCTGGTTGATCCTTACTCTTATCAGGATATTGCAAAAGCAATGAGAAATATGGCAAATAATGAGAAGCTAAGGAACGAACTTATCGGGTTGGGGTTATTAAATGTGAAAAGATTCTCTTGGGATAAAACCGCTGATAAGCTTTGGCAAACCATGATGAATTCTTTATCTTGATATATGTATTTTAATAACATAGAATGGATCCTTTCAAGAATTTATCCATCCATTACCTGGTCAAGAAAAAATACTGACAAAACCATTTTTCTTACTTTCGATGACGGGCCTATCTCAGATGTAACCGAATATGTGCTGGAACAGCTGGACCTATTTCATGCGAAGGCCACTTTTTTCTGTGTGGGCGATAATATTAAAAAATATCCAGCCGTCTATCAAAAAATATTACGCGAAGGACATCGCACAGGCAACCACACCTATAACCATCTCAACGGCTGGAATACCGATGACGAAAAATATTATAGTAATATACAGGAATGTCAGCAAATCATGGATTCCCATAGCACTCAGCACTCAGCACTTAGAACCCTCTTCCGTCCACCTTACGGCAAGATCAGAAAAGGGCAGATCGCAAAGCTTACGCCAGAATATGAGATAATCATGTGGGGTGTGTTAAGCGGAGATTATAACCAAAAATTATCCGCGGTAAAATGCCTTCATAAAACTATTAAATATTCCCGCTCAGGGTCTATCATTGTATTTCATGACAGCCTCAAAGCGGAGAAAAATCTTAAGTATGTGCTGCCAAAATACCTGGAACATTTTTCAGCGCTGGGATATAAATTTGAATCTTTATGAACTGGCAGCTGATTACCCTGATCATATATTTCACCATGTTATTTTCCTTATTTTTAACACTGATAATAATTTATGTGTTCAGATGCACCGATGTAAAAACCGGCTATAGCGAAACCCCTTTTATTTCTATATTGCTTGCAGCACGCAATGAAGAAAAAAATATTCATCGTTGCCTTGAAGCACTGGCCAGGCTCAATTATCCGGCGACACATTTCGAAGTGCTTATAGGTAATGACCAGTCGGAAGATGTCACCGCAGCACTGGCAGAAAAATTTACTATAAGTTATCCCAACTTTAAATTAATACATATAGAATCTCAGCTGGGCCATGCAAAAGGAAAAGCAAATGTGCTGGCACAACTGGCCCATCAGGCAAAAGGCGAATTTTATTTTATAACGGATGCTGATATTTTAGTTCCTGAAAACTGGATCAGGGAAATGTTATCGTATTATACGCCAGAGCTTGGGACTGTATCCGGACTTAGCCTGATTGATGATAAAAGTATTCTTTCACAATTTCAGAACCTGGAATGGATCTTTGCCTTTGGCATGGTCAAAGTTTCTTCGGAAGTGAATATACCTGTGAGCGCCGTGGGCAATAACATGTTCATCACAAAGGAAGCTTACTGGTCAACAGGTGGCTACGAGAATATTCCCTTTTCCGTGACGGAAGATTTCCAACTTTTTCGTGAGACTTTAAAAAAAGGATGGAAATATAAGACCCTTGCTAACCAGCAAATACTTGCGTATTCAAAACCTATGGAAAGCTTCTGCAAAGTACTGTCCCAAAGAAAACGATGGATGCAGGGTGCAGTGCAGCTTCCCTTGCCGATGGTTATTTTTCTTTCTTTGCAGTCGATCTTTTTTCCTTTCATTCTTGCTACGCTGGCATTATATCCTTTGGCAGGAATCGTCTTGTGGATCATGAAAATATTCTTACAAAACATTTTTAACTTTATCTTCCTTAAGAGGATAAAACAAAAGACCGACATTCTGATTTATGCTATACCCTACGAACTATACTCCGGAATTTTATCAGTGAGCCTGCTGTTTTACTTCCTGATCCCGGGAGTGAAGTGGAAGGGAAGGAAATATAGTTGACAATTGGCAGTTGACAAATAAAAAAATAAACTATAAATAACTAAGGACTGAGCACCAAGCACTATGTATATCGATTCACACGCTCATATTTACTCTAAAGAATTTGATGCTGACAGGCAATTTATTTTGGAGCGCTGCCTGGAGAAAGGTGTAAATAAAATCTTTATGCCCAATGTGAGTCATGAATCTATAGAGGGTATGCTGGAGGTAGAGGAGAAAAATCCCGGGCATTGTATTCCTATAATGGGTTTACATCCATGCAACGTAAAGAAGAATTTTGAAAAGGATCTTTACGAAGTGGAAGACTGGCTTAAACGGCGGAAATTCGCGGCGATAGGAGAGATGGGTACCGACTTATACTGGGACAAAACTTTTTTTTCTCAACAACAAGAGGCATTTAAAATACAGGTTGGTTTTGCAAAAAAATACCAGTTGCCCATCGTTATCCATTGCCGGAATTCATTCCGTGAAACCATGGATCTGCTGAAAGAAATAAAACACGATTCCCTGACCGGAATATTTCATTGCTTTTCGGGCAATGCCGAAGAAGCACAGGAAATTATTGACATTGGTTTTTACCTCGGCATCGGTGGCGTAGTAACATTTAAAAATGGCGGACTGGATAAAGTGTTGCCAGGAATAGATCTGAAGCATATTGTGCTGGAAACCGATTGTCCTTATCTGGCACCGGTGCCGCATAGAGGAAAAAGAAATGAGCCAACTTATATTCCTATCATCGCCGGAAAAGTCGCGGAGATTAAAAATATTCCGGTAGCTGAAGTGGCTGCTGCCAGTACAGCCAACAGTTTAAAAGTATTCAAAGAAATCTATGTATGATATTATAAAATTGAAGACAGCTTCAAGAAGCAGAGGGCTTGCTTCCATCCTGATTATTTATACAGGAGGAACTATGGGGATGGCCTATGATAAGGATCAGCATACGCTGGTGCCTTTTGATTTTAAAGAAATACTGGATCAGCTTCCAGAGCTTCATAAGTTTGAGCTGGAGCTTACTTTCATTTCTTTCGAGCATCCTCTCGATTCCTCCAATATGAAACCAGGCGATTGGATCAATCTGGCAAAGCTCATCCATACCAATTATGAAACGTACGATGGCTTTGTCATTCTTCATGGCACGGAT
>DATMOV010000257.1:0-2964 GCA_035568055.1 Cytophagaceae bacterium | reverse complement strand
TTTCTGGAATATTATATGGCTGGTGTGAGCTGATGGTAAATACCGAACTCAGGAAAGGCTGAGGATAGGTAGATAACTCTTTGCAGAAGAATTGTAAAAATGGCTCATCAAAAACACCCCAGTCGCCATCGAAATCTTTCTTATGAGGATATTCATTTAATCCATAATATCTGTCAAAGCCGGCATTTTTCGTAAACACATCAAAGCCCATACTTCCATTGTGTGCCGCATGGAAGAATGATGTATTGTATCCGTGTTTTTTGAGAGAGGAACCAAGCCCATAGATTTTATTGGTCTGATAGATAGAGGTAATATAGGACTCATTCATCATCCCCGGTATTCCGGCAAGAATAGCCGGGACAGCGTCCATAGAGGTCTTACCGTTTGAGAAATGATTTTTGATGAACAATCCATTCGAGGCAAGTGAATCAAGGAATGGTGTATAGCCTTTGTAATTGTTGCCTGCTCCCCAGTATTCCGCTCCAAAACTTTCGAGAATAATAATGACCACATTTTCTTTTTTTGCTCCGGGAAAATGATAGTGAGAAGCCGTGTCAATTTTTGAAAAAACTTCACTGTTGGTTTTAAAGTAATGTACCTTTTCAATCCCGTTAATGCCGATGGTCATTAAAAAAGCGAAAGGCGTGTTCAGGGAAATATTTCCCAGTGTATTGGGGTCAAGCACAAATGCGTTGTTTGGCCTTAGTGGCTTCAGTTGTAGACCGCCTCTCATCCCCAGAAAAGTGAATCCAAGGAACAGAAGAAAGATCATATAGCCCCAGGTGTAATGTATATATAAAGACGATTTTTTATCAGTTGGATAAAACTTAATCAGTATATAGATCAATATTGCCGCCATAGCAACTATATACCAATAGTGAAGAATGATCTGTAAGCTCTGATTTTTGATATCACCTGCCATTTCCAATATATCGTAGGTAGATCTTTTTCCTCTGAATTTAAAAAGCTCCGTATCGATCAGGTTCATCATGATCATGGGAATATTCACCACCAGGAATATGATCTTAAGAAATTTCTGATAGGATTCTTTGATGATAAAATCAAATGGAAGAATGGAAAGTATAATGAATATTGAATTTGTAATGCAGATGATTGAAACGTCAAACCTCAGTCCGAGTACAAATGAAAGAAATGTATTGCTGAAAGATGCCTGATGAAAATATTGAAAGTTTGAAAAATAAAAAATCAATCTACAGAGTGTATAGATTAAAACAATCAGTAATATTCTTTTTAAAAGCAGAAAAAAATGTTTGATCTCCATCGGGC
This sequence comes from Cytophagaceae bacterium, assembly GCA_035568055.1. GTDB lineage: Bacteria > Bacteroidota > Bacteroidia > Cytophagales > Cytophagaceae > DATMOV01. The sequence goes on along the minus strand of DATMOV010000257.1, from coordinate 1,677 downwards.
AAAAAAATCACTTTAGAAAATTATCCGCTTCAATATATGGGCGGTTGTAACATTCGGCTATTTTCTTATAAACTATATTTCCTTCAATAATATTTAAACCCGCTTTCAATTCAATATTTTCTTTACATGCTTTCCTCCAACCCTTATCCGCCAACTGTACAATATAGGGCAGAGAGGCATTGGTAAGGGCGAGGGTAGAGGTGAATGGTACAGCCCCCGGCATATTTGCCACGCAGTAATGAACTACCTCATCAATGATATAAGTTGGGTTTTCATGTGTGGTCGGCTTGCAGGTTTCAATGCAGCCTCCCTGATCTACGGCTACATCAATCAATACAGTTCCAGGGTTCATAAGCTTAAGCATATCCTTGCTTATTAACACGGGCGCTTTGGCGCCGGGAATAAGCACTGCCCCGATGATCAGGTCAGAAACCTTAACGGTTTCCCTGATATTAAATTCATTGGACATGACGGTATTTACATTGGGTGGCATGATCTCGTTCAGATAACGGAGCCGCTGCAGATTTACATCCATTATGGTTACATTCGCTCCAAGACCTGCTGCCATGCGGGCAGCCTGTGTGCCGACAATGCCGGCGCCGAGGATAAGTACATTTGCCGGCTTTACACCAGGCACCCCTCCGAGCAGAACGCCTCTTCCTTTATTATGTTTTTCAAGATAAAATGCTCCCTGCTGTATCGACATTCTTCCTGCCACTTCCGACATAGGTATAAGAAGAGGCAATGAGCGGTCAGCTTTTTCCACAGTTTCGTAAGCGATACACACAGATTTGCTTTTGATCATTGCTGAAGTAAGCTTTTCTGAGGAAGCAAAATGGAAATAAGTAAAAACAACCTGATCTTTTCTGATATACCGATATTCTTTTTCCAGAGGTTCTTTTACCTTTATAATCATTTCAGATTTTTCATAGACCTCCCGGGCTGTTTTCAGAATTCCGGCACCCGCCTTTTTATACTGCTCATCAGTATATCCCGAGCCAAGGCCGGCGGCGCTTTCAATGTAAACTTTATGCTTTCTTTTTGAAAGTTCAACAACCCCTGCGGGAGTTAATGACACTCTGTTTTCGTGGACTTTGATTTCCTTCAGTACTCCGATAATCATTTTAGAAATATTTAGTCTAATCTAAGCAGGTTTGACAACTTTAAAAAGTTGTCAAACCTTAAAAAAAAAGAGCCAACACGATTCGTTGACTCTTCTTGCTTAAAATCACTTAAGTATTACTTGCCAAAAGGTATATTTGTTTTGTCTTCTTTAAGAGGTGTCTGATTTGTCAGACTTTCAACAACTTCGGCTTGCAGGGTAAGCTGCGTTTTTGGATTGTTCAGGTCATTGGTGATCAATGTAAGAACATCAGAATTTTTGCCGTCCATCACAGGAGCGTAGGTAACTTCAAGAACACCTGTTTTACCCGGAAGAATGTTTTCTTTGTCAAGCTTATGGGTGATGCATCCGCAAGCGGATTTTCCTGAGGTCAGAAGCAGGGGAGTCTTACCGGTATTCTTGATATTAAATTTATAAGTTACTTTTTGTCCTCTTTCAACTTTTCCGATATTGTAGGCCACTTTATCTACCACAGCTTTAGGGGATTTTTTCAGCTGATCTTCAGTATAGACTGGCTTCTCTGTTGGCTTTGGATCTACAATGCCTTTGATGTA
>DATMOV010000256.1:0-6071 GCA_035568055.1 Cytophagaceae bacterium | reverse complement strand
GAAGTGGCAAGAGCTATCAATGAATTTAAATCCAGGCCAGGCGTGGGAGTGGACCTGATTCTATTCGATGGAGAAGATTACGGAGCTCCTGAAAAATTTGAAGGCTCGCATGCAAACACTTATTGCCTGGGTTCCCAATACTGGGCGAAGAATTCACATAGCAATGGCTACTATGGAATTTTACTTGACATGGTAGGTGCCAAAGATGCCACCTTCGCGATGGAGGGACTTTCCATGCAATATGCGGGGAGCATCGTACAAAAAGTATGGCAGACCGGAAATGCGCTTGGGTATTCAAAATATTTTATTTACCGGGAAACAGGCCCTATCACTGATGATCATGCGTATGTGAATGAGCTGGCAAAGATTCCTATGATTGACATTATAGAATTTAAAGGAGGAGATAATTACTTCGGCTCATATTGGCATACACACAATGACAATATGAATGTCATTGATAAGAATACTTTAAAAGCTGTCGGACAGACTTTGCTGGATGTATTATATAATGAACAGTAAGCTCAGAAACTAAGCAGGGATTTTTCTCTTCCGATATGAAGCCTCACTTTAGCTCCGAACCTTAAAGCCATGTTTTCCTTTTCGTGGCCTGACGGAAAATTAAAGCATACAGGGAATTTATAGTCTTTCACGGATTCAAGAATAATTTCTTTCACATTTTTTCCGAAAGCAGCTTCATTATCTTTCATATCAGTGAGATGCCCTACCACTAATCCAGAGAGGTCTTTTAACTTACCCGCTCTTTTAAGATGGATCATCATCCTGTCAATATGATAGAGATATTCATCAATTTCCTCTATGAATAATATTTTTTTTCTACTGTCGAAATCGGTCTTTGTTCCAATCATACTTTGAAGTATCGAAAGATTTCCGCCGATCAATATTCCCTCGCATTTACCTTTTTTATTCAAGGGATCAGTTTTTATTTCATATTGAATTTCTTCACCGAATAAGGTCTTACGTAAACTTTCCAGTGATGCCGGTGAATCTCTTCCAAAGAGAATAGGCATAGTGCCATGAATGCTTTGGAATCCCTCGCGTTGAAGAAGGCAATGTAACACGGTAACATCGCTGAAGCCGGCAAGCCATTTGGGACTCTGCCTGAACTGCCTCATGTCTACCTGATCAATAATGCGGTTGGTGCCATAACCGCCTCTGACACAAAAAATCGCTCTGATATTTTTATCGTCCAAAGCATGTTGCAGATCTTTGAGTCGTTCTTTATCGGTTCCGGCAAACTGATGGTCTTCTTTGTAAAGATTTTTACCCGGACAGACTTTAAGTCGCCATTCTTCCAGCATGGCTAAGCCTGTTTCCAACTGCTCTGCGGAAAAATTTTTGGCTGTCGCGATGACCGCTACCTGATCGTTTTCTTTTAAGAAGGCAGGACGTTTCAACATAAATAAAAAAGTCTCCGGTTAAGGAGACTTTTGATTTATTTTTTTGGGGCAGTGGTATTTGTATTTGTTGTATTGGTGTTGTTTATGTTTGTTGTGTTAGTCCCGGTATGTGTAGGGGTTGTGGTTCCTGTACCAGGTACCGGCGGAGTCACCCCAAGTTTTATCAGCACCAGGTCAGAAATATTTTCATTTTTATTTTTTGTGAAAAGAATGATAGAAGAACCTCCATATTGAGCAGCTGTGCTGAAGATATAGGTATAACCGTGTTCTTCTGCAATCGCATTTATCGCTTTTTGAATTTTATCGAGTAGCGGATCAACAAGTACCATTTGTTTTTTTTGCAGATCTTCCTGTGCCTTCTGCTCAAAATCTTTAATGCTTTGCTCAAGAAAAGTCAGCTCTTTAACCTTATCTTCTTTTACAGAGGGAGCCATCATGCTTCCTCCTTGTTCAAGAGCAGCTCCTTTTTCCTGATAGTCTTTGTATTTAGCTTGCAGCTGATTTTGCAATTGCTTTTCATAAACCTGAAGTTCTGCCTGGATCTTCTTTGTGTCCGGCATATTTTCCATGATATAATTCGGATCCGCATATCCGATTTTCAGATGCTGTGCCTCTGCTGAGAATATAAAACCAGCTACGAGAGCGAATAATAGAATAGTAACTTTATTTTTCATGATCTAATTTTGTTCAAAGTTATAAATTATTTTTGAATTGTATCGTTTTTATCTCCTAAGCCCAGCTCATCCAGCACATAGTCTGTATAATCATGGATAGGGTTTGAATATATCATCACAAGGTCGCTGGACCTGTCGAAAATAACCTGGAGTTGTTTTGCTTTAGCGACTTTCTCTACAGCGGAGTATAATTTGTCCTGTACTGGCTTCATCAACTCCTGCCTTTTAGCAAATATAAGGCCATCAAATCCAAAGGTCTTTCTTTGAAAATCTTTTAAAGCCTTTTCTTTATCCGCGATAGCTGCCTGTCTTTCCTTTTTCATGTCATCGGTCAGCAGGATTTCTTCATTTTTATAGTCCGCATTCATTTTATCGAGTTCGGCCTTCATCTTCCCTATCTCTTTTTCCCAGCCTGCTGATAATTCACTAAGCTCATTTTCGGCTTTTGCATATTCAGGCATTTGCTTAAGAATTATATCAGCATCTATAAAACCAAATTTTTGTGCTGACGCAATTCCATATCCAGAGAATAAAAGCGCAATACCGATTATAAGAAACCTCATGATGTTATCGAATTTGCTGTCCGATGGTAAATGTAACTCTACTATGTTTCATCGCAGCTGGCGAATAACCGGGAAGAGGGTCCAAAGGATAGCCATAGCTTAACCCGATAAGCCCGAATGCCGGCATAAAAATATTCGCGCCTACACCAGCTGTACGATAGAGACTAAACGGGTTAAAGTCTGAGAAATTGCCCCAGTTATTCCCCCCCTCGAAGAAAGTCAGTGCAAAAAGGGACATAGCACCTGTCGCAATTACAGGGCAACGCAGCTCGAATAAGAATTTATCATAAACGACCCCACCACCACCATTGGGTTTAATAGAATTATTAGGATAGCCGCGCAGCGCGATAATGTCGGAACCCAGCAAAAAGTTAAATCCTGAAAGTCCGCTGCCTCCTAATACAAATCTTTCGAAAGGACCTATGCCAGCAGCTTTTTTATAAGAGCCGATAAGCCCAAAGTGGGCACCAACCCTTAACACTACTGGAAATTTCGGATTTCCTTTTATTTTAAACAGGGTGCTAAAATAATCGCTGTCAAACATCCATTTATGAAATTCTACCCATTGATATTTAACCTGGGCCTCGGGGCTTTTGTAGTTATCAGTAAATAATGAATAGGGGGGCGTAAGCGAAACCTGAAGCTGCAATAATGAACCGCTTACAATAAAATTCTGACCAGCCATGCCTGGCGTCCTGCTGTCTCTGGCTATTGTATTAATAAATGAAAAGTTATTGGCTATACCCGTGTTAAAAAAATTAGCAAACCCCAGGTTTGTATAATGGTTAAGATTATAATTAAGGTAAGAAAGCTGGTGGCTTATGGTTACATAGTCAGGATAACGCAAATACTTTCCAAGAGTCAAAGTAATGCCATTAACAGCCAGCTTACCGGCAGGCGGAGCCTTGTAATTGTTAGAGAAATATTGTGCCTGGCGGGAGTGTGTAAGGCTTATGCTAAATGACTGAGGTCTTTTACCACCCAGCCATGGTTCAGTGAAAGAGAAAGAACCTGTCTGGTATGTCGGTCCGTTGGCTTGAAAATTAATTCCAAGACGTTGCCCATCTCCTGCTGGTAAAGGACTCCAGGATTTAAAATTCTTAATATTTTTTGCGGAGAAATTATTGAATACTAGCCCAAGTGTTCCTACAAATCCGAAATATCCGCCCCATCCGCCCGAAAGCTGTATCTGATCGCTGGGCTTTTCAACTACAGAATAATGAATGTCAACGGTACCGGTTTGCGGATTAGGAACGGGATTAATGCCGATCTGCTCAGGGTCAAAATAGCCCATTTGTGAAAGTGCCTGTTGGGTTCTAATCAGGTCCGCACGACTGAATTTCTGGCCGGGTATTGTTCTGAGCTCCCTCAGGATCACATGGTCATGTGTCTTTGTATTTCCACTAATAGTAATCTTGTCAATCATCGCCTGAGTACCTTCATGAACTCTCATTTCAATATCAATGGAGTCGCCTTCTACAAGCACTTCAACAGGATCAACACTGAAAAAAAGATAACCATCATCCAGGTAGAGAGAACTGATATCAGCGCCACTCGGATTATAGCTTAGTCTTCTTTGCATAGTCTCAAGATTGTAAATATCTCCTTTATTAATATTTAGGATCTTAGCTAATTGCTTGTCACCGTAAATATAATTTCCTGTCCATGTAATATTTCTGAAATAGTATTTTCTGCCTTCATCGATCACGAATTTTATATCCACACGATTCCCGCTATAAGGCGTGATTTCCTCTTCAAGTGTTACATCCCTGTGACCCTGGGCGTTATAATATTCAAGTATGTGGGCTTTATCTGCCTCCAACTCCTTCGGGATAATTTTTGAAGCGACAAAGAAGGTCGACCATTTTTTTTCTTTGGTTTTCTTGAGTTTACTTTTTAGCTTCTTGGAAGGAACTGATTCATTCCCTTCAAATGTAATTTTGTTGACTCTTACTTTTTCCCTGGAATCAACAAGAACTTTAAGAATAATATTATTAGGAAGCAGGGAATCTTTCATTGGCACCATCCTTACAGTTGTGTTGTAAAATCCTTTATCTACATAATATTTGCGCACCTTTTTTTCAGCATTTTTTTTAATAGAGGAATCAACAACAGTACCAATGGCAAAGCTGATCTTGCCTTTCAAATCATCCTCATCTCCTTTTTTCACACCTTTGAAAATAAATTTAGATAACCTGGGTTTTTCTTTAAGATTAAAGTCAAGGAATATGAGATTCCCTTCCACGCGTAATACACGCAATGTAATGTCCCCGACCAATCCTTCTTCCCATAATTTTTTAATGGCATTGCTTAGATGATCACTTGGAACGGTGATCTTGTCACCAATCCTGAGCCCTGTTCTCGCGATCAGGTCACTAGGGTCAAGAAACTGCACACCTGAAATGGAGATACCACCAATGATATATACTGTGGGATTTGTATAGCTTACAATGATTGAATCGGAAGGAGGATCATTCAAGGGCTGTGCAACAGCATTAAACAAAATAATATTGGATAACAAAAAAAGTAAGACTCTGAATTCTTTCATTAATCAATGAGGATTAACTTGTTCACTGATTTTACCAAATCTTCTTTCTCTCTTCTGATATGAAATCAGTGCTTCATGCAAATGCTGTTTTCTGAAATCAGGCCAAAGCACATCCGTGATATAAATTTCCGAATATGCTATTTGCCAAAGCAGGAAATTGCTTATTCTCATCTCTCCGCTGGTCCTGACCAGAAGTTCAGGATCCGGAATGCCTGCCGTACAAAGATATTCGGAAAACATTTTTTCATTGATCTGATCTGGACTTAAAGTACCTTTACTTACTTCTTCGGATATTTTTTTCATTGCTTCCACTATTTCCCATCTTCCGCTATAGCTGATCGCCAGAATTACGGTAAGGCCTGTATTGCCTTTAGTCATATCTTTTGCTTCCTGAAGTTCCTTTCGGCAATTCTCAGGCAAGTCTTTGATATTACCGATCGTAAGGAGGCGAATATTGTTCTTGAGTAATTCTTTAATTTCTGATCGTATGGTGGAAACCAATAATTCCATAAGCGCGGTAACTTCATCAGCTGGCCTGGACCAGTTTTCTGTGGAGAACGCGTACAATGTAAGATATTTAATGCCTAATTCTGCGCAACCTTCCGTGGTTTCCCTTACAGAAGTAACGGCACTTTTATGGCCGAATATTCTCAGAGCTCCTTTTTTCTTTGCCCATCGGCCATTTCCGTCCATGATGACCGCAATATGGCTAGGTAAATTTGTTTTATCTATATTATCTATGAGACTCATGGAGACAATTAAAGGGCAAAGGTAAGAAAAATGAGGGAGGCTTTAAAATTCGCGTTGATATTATCTGCCAAACGGAGAGTTGTCGGGACACTCCACCTTATAGAATGTATAGCTCAGA
>DATMOV010000255.1:0-2502 GCA_035568055.1 Cytophagaceae bacterium | reverse complement strand
GATCACTAAAGATTCCCTACTTATCTCTTCATTGTAAAAGGATTTGGCTTTTTTTGTTTCTATTGATATATCATTGAGTATAAGGCTTGCATTTACTTCAGAAGTGGAAAATGAAAAATCCGCAACATTTAAAAATATACCAAGAGAAAGAACAAAAATGGTAGAGATGACTACAAGTGCCACCACTGATTCCATCATGGAAGATGCTTTTAACTTTTGTCTAATTACTCTAAGCATTTTGCAATTTCTTTTTTGTTGTTAGAATAAATCAAACTTGACCCTACATAATAATCAGGAAGTTTCGAGCTGTCGATTGTGACATTCAATAAATGGTTTTCATAAACAGAGGCAGGAGTTTTTAAAGTGAACTTATTACAACAAACATTTCCATAGACCATTCCTTTAAGCTCTAAAAATCCTTCTGCATAAACCTGCCCGGTTATGACAGTTCCTTTTCCTATGCTGATTTTTGTCTGCTGAATATCGGCATAATCCTGAGTGCTGAAAACAATGCCTTTGATTTTTGTCTTCTCTCCTATGGAGATAAACGGCTGCTTAGTCTTCACATCAATTTTTATGAGTCCCAGGCCTGATGGATATTTCAGATCGCAATGATCGCCAACTACTAAGGAATCTTTAGCGAAGGCCTGCAAGCTGCCCTTAAAGCCATCTTTGATAATCACCGAGGAAGCAAAAATCAAAATATCATGGAGGCTGCATGAAGGGTCAATGACGATTGTCCTTTTTGAAAAAAGAATAATATTCCCTGAATAGCACTTATTCCTGAGCAAAGAGTCCGAACGGAGAATTAAGGTTTCTTCCAGGAATGATCTCCTGATAGTATCTGAAGCAATGTCAACAGTATCTGTTTTCTCTGTAATTCCCGATTTGAAAACTGTAATAAGTCTTTCTTTATAGTTCTTATTGAGCGCCGGCAAGGAATTGTCGCTTGATTTCACTGCACCATTGATCAGTTCACCTCCGCTGTAGCTTTCTCCTTCAATAAATGCTCTTTTAACACCTGCCTTAGGCAGAAAGCATGTCCCTTTTATAAAAGTACTACCGCATAAAGAAAGCGGCCGGCTTTGGTCTGCCAGAAAAAGTGCTGCGTCATCATTGTTTTTCTTATAACCGAACAGGGCTGCTTTGGCGCTTGAGTATTTTCCGGAAAAGGCTTTTGTAATGCCATATTCAAACAGCCCCCAGTGGTCTTTCTTTATTAATACTGAATCTGTCTCCTGGCCAAAAAGGTCAAGCTTTTGTTCTTCTGCAAAAGCTAAAGAATCATTACCGCCAAGGATCAGGGCCATGCCTGACTGAGCGTTTCTTTCCAGTCTTTCAAAAAGAAAATTTTTGGTGTTTTCTGATCTATAGAAAAAGGCCACAGACATTAAAGCTGTGGTGGCAAGACCTATTACCAGTGAGAGAACCACTACCGAATAAAGGCTGCTGCCACGTAGCATAAAAATCAAAAAGCATCCTCCCTTTTTGCTTTTTGTTTACTTTGTTTCTTTTCAGGAATTCCAACGGGATTTATTTCGACAGGAGGATTTTCATGGTTTCTATGCTTGAATAACCACGGGAATCTGTTCATCTTTCTTACTTTGATTACCAGCTCGCCCTTTTTATAGGTAATGAACTGTATCGTATTATCATTCATATAGACTTTTTGCTTCCCATGTAAAGCTCCATTTCTATAGCTTCCTGACTTTACCAGTTTTCCTTTACCATCGTATATTCTAAACCTTCCATGCTGTAATCCTTTTCTCCAGTTGGAAATTTGCTCGAATTCCCCGGCAATATTCCAGTTTCTCCATTCTCCGATCTTGAGCCCGTATTTATATTCACCTTTCTGTTTTAAATTTTTGTTCGGATAATATTCAGTATAATTTCCATGCAATAGTTTGCCGTCATACCCGCCTCTTGTAATTTTAATATCATTGGATTTATACCAGTAATAATATTTATTGTCATTGATTTTTATATTAGCTTCTTCATGTAAAACAGTAGCGTAAACAATATGATCTTCAAAATTCAGGATTACACGCTGGTTAGATGGCAGCTCAAAGCTTTTCTGAGCAGTAACCATCGTTGGAACTGTTAATAAAAAGGCTAATACTATTCTAAGGGCAAACATTATTTTCTTTTTATATAAAAGCTTTTTTTATTATAAGAAATAAGGACAGAATCTTTATCGTTTTTTATAAAAGAAACCTCCTCAATAGTCTCTCCCTCGGAAGCCATATATTGCTTATTATTTAAGCTTACCAATGCAATTTTCTTCTTGGTAGAGGGATTATTTACAATTCCATAAAATAAAATAAAACTTATATCAACCGGCTTATCTATATTTTTTTCCTTTTCTTGAGGGTTCCCTATTTTAATCCTGTCCGATGACTTATTCATTCTGTTCATGACAAGCCTGGGTACATCTCCTAAAAATGGATCCCTGTAATTGGCAAGCAGTGCAAATGAATCATCCATTTTATAGTCATTGCCGGT
>DATMOV010000254.1:0-19503 GCA_035568055.1 Cytophagaceae bacterium | reverse complement strand
AAGAAAACCTAATTCTTCTTCAAATATTCTGCAAATTGAGATGAATTGATTGTCTGGTGACTAGAAAGCAAAAATATATAGACAATGAGGCCCGGCTCCTCCAGGTAGAGCGAATGATTAAATGATATCGCCACCAACCTCTTTATCATTAATGTATCCCAATGAATAAGCTATAATTACTCCCACTATCATTAGAACCAATATTACTCCAAAACTTATAGTCAGTTTTTTAAAAAATTTATTCTCCTCCTGAAGCTTATGTCTTTTAAGGATATTTTTGATCACATTCTCTACCCTTACAAAAGCACTCTCACTTTTTACTATGTAATCAAATGCGCCCGAAGTCATACTATTGACAGCCACTTCAATTTTTTCCTGACCGGAAAACATGACTACTTCGATTTGGGGACTACTTTTTCGAATCTCTTTCAATACTGTCAAGCCGTCCTTGGCTTTTTTATTTACTGAGTTTAAATTGTAATCGAGAAAAATAATAGAAGGATTTTGAGACAAGTTTTGTAAACACTCTTCTCCAGACAAAAAAGTTTTTATTGTATAATTGCCGTTTTTGCTTAAATAATCTTTAAGAATCTCTAATTGCATAAAATCGTCGTCTACAACAAAAACAAGTATGTTTTTTTTATCGCTCATGATTTAAAAGTTTAAATTATAAATTTTTATTATATTCTTTTTCATTTTCCAGCTCCTTCAATGCTATTTGCAAAATATTATTAAATTTTGAAAGTAGTTTAGGTAATGAGTCTAAATTAACCTGATTCTCGGCATAATTTTCAATGTTTGTTATTATTTCCAACCCTTCCTTCAACCCAATATAATTGATTTTGGGTTTCATAGAATGAGCTGTACCCTTCAATCCCGCCCAATCCTTTTCTGAATAATAATTATTTAGATTCACTAAATCCTTTGGTATGGATTCTAGCATCAAATTAATATATTTTAAAGTATTTGCATCATCATTTCCAGTTATCTTTTTCAAAAAAGAAAGATCAACATGATCCTTTGAAGGAGTTTCTTCTTTATTAATATCCTTTGGGACATGTTTTATTGGTGTTTGATCTATTATGATTATTGACTCTTCTTGCTCAACTATTTCCCTTGTTATTAAAGCAGATATTTTCCTGAGCAAAACAGCGGGATCAAACGGTTTTGCTATACAATCATCCATTCCGCTTTTTAAACACTTTTGAACCTCCTCAATAGTTGCACTTGCGGTCATTGCCATTATTGGTATTTCATGGTAAGAATTCTTTTTATTTCTAATCCTTTTAGTAGTTTCATAACCATCCAGCTCAGGCATATGAACGTCCATTAAAATGATATCATAATTGGCATTTTCAACTTTTTCTAATGCTACTCTTCCATTTTGAGCTATGTCAATTTTTAGATTTTTTATTAATAGGTTTAACGTATCCACTGCTACTATCTGATTGAGATCATTATCGTCCACTAACAAGACTCTAAGCCCATTTAAATTATTGGTGTTAATTTCTTTAATTTTAAATTCCTGAATATTTTCCTGAGAACCTATTGAAAATGGAAGTATAAAACTAAAAGTAGTCCCTTCATTTATCTTGCTATGCACAGAAATTTCTCCGCCCTGCAGTTCAATTAACTGCTTAGAAATAGTAAGCCCTAATCCTGTTCCGCCATACTTCCTGGTTGTATCACTCGAAGCCTGGGAAAAACTTTCAAATATCGTATCTAGTTTCTCCTCTTTAATTCCTATCCCGGTATCCTTCACAGAAAACTGAATCGTGACTAATTCAGCATCTCTTTTTATTTGCGAAGATTCTATGGTTATACTTCCTGTCTCTGTAAACTTTATAGCGTTGCCAATCAGATTAATCAGAATCTGATTTAGTCTTACCGGATCTCCTATTATTACATCAGGTAAGGCAGGATCTATTTTATTAATAAATTTCAAATTTTTCTCTTCGGTTTTAAATCTGAAAGTATTATACAATCCTTGTAAAATTTCTCCTAATCTAAAGTCAATTGATTCCGTTTCAATTTTGCCCGCTCGTATCTTTGAAAAATCAAGTATGTCATTGATAATAATCAACAAATTATCAGAAGACTGTTTGATCGCTTTCATGTACTCAAGTTGCTTTGGTGTCAAATCCGACTGAAGAATAAGATTAGTCATACCAACTACCGCATTCATTGGAGTTCTGATTTCATGGCTCATGTTAGCCAGAAATTGCTCTTCTGTTTTATTTGCTTCTTCCGCTTCTTCTTTTGCGATCTTTAACTGTTCTTCAGTTTTGATTCTAAGCTTGATGTCAATATTAAGAATGATGAGTGCTGTTAAAAGAAATACCAGAGCTATGGCATTACCCAGAATTATTATGTTTACTGCGTTTTTCCCAGTGGATACTTCAGCGTCATACTTTTCCTGAAAAAGCTTATCTTCATGATTAATCATTTTGCTTGTCAGGGTTCTGATGCTATCCATTAATATTTTACTCTCGTCTGTAAGAACGATCTTTAAGGCAGCCCCAAATCCATCACTCTTTCTTACTTCAATTAAACGATTGCTCAGTATTAATTTTGTTGAGATTAATTTTTCTAAAGAGTCCAGATTTTTATGTTGAACATCATCGTTTATAAGCTCTCTAAGTTCTTTCAATTCAGTTTGAATGGTAGCTTTGGCATTATTATAAGGCTCTACATAGCTTTCTTTTCCAGTAATAATAAATCCGCGTTGTCCGGTTTCAACATCTTTTACTGTTGAAAAAACATCTTCTAATTGTTCTAATGTTTTTCTTACTCTTATCTCACGTTCATTAGTTGCACGAAAATTATTAATTGTCTGATGAGCAACTAAACCAACTATCAAAATAACCAAGATGGCTATTGCAAATCCGGTAGTAATTTTTTTGTTCAATTGCCAATTCATAGTTTTTAGTCTTAAGGGGAGTTGCTCAATATAGGAATTTATTGTTTTATATTATAATTTCTCAAAGTTTCCTATAGTCTTGGGTCTTTTTATAGCCGAAGGGCTTTAATTTATTTCAACTTGCAATCCTTTCATTAAATATCCGGTACATAAATTATTCAGTTCCTCAGTATCAAAATGAAAGGCTTCTGATAGTGATTCTTCAGAAGAAGAGTCTGAAACTTTCGCTGAATCGATTTTGATTTTTAAGAGAAACATAACAATAGAAGTTACTATTAAAAAGTTGTCTGCTTTATCAAAAAAGAAGAACCGTTTGTAATCAGGTATACAAGCGGTTTTCTTTGGGGGTGTGCAGTGCCTATGCACAAGTTCGAACCAATTAGTTCAGCGTTGAGAAAACTAATTATCAATTAAGATATTAAATATTTCACCTTTGGGGCATTAACTCTGACCTTTACTTTATTTTCTTTATTAGCTCGAGTGTTTTCTGGTAATCTGCGGAAGAAATTTCCATATCACCTTTGTAGGGGTTAGACAGGCAGTATGTCAAATACATCACAATACTCATAGTGAAAACCATAATAGATGTCATGATCATTTTCCAAGTAAGACTATTGAAATCAACAAGAAATGAAAAGAAAACACAAAGTAAATACCCTCCTGCCAGAACTGTCCACAGAAGATTCGGAACATGCGATTCATTATAGCTTAGCCGGGAACGCCTAAGTTCTTTTAATTCATCAAGGCTTGTATCTATTCCATTTAAGACATAGTCATCGCCATTTGGCTTCAGGATTCTTTTCAGCACAATAAGATCATGAAATTTGTTTTCGGTAGACTTCACCATCACACCTTGATCCATCTCATTCCATTCTTCACCGATCACAGAGTGAGTATAGTTAAGAACTGCCTTTTGAACCGCACTTCTGTTTTCAGGAGAAAGTTCTTCAGCATCTTCATAAATATAAAGAAGCTTATGTGCTTCGCTTTCCACTGTAACCATAGCATTGTCATAATCTGTCCAAGCAGCAACTACCACAAAGGCCAAAATTAAAGTATATAGCACTCCAGTAAAATTAAAATATATACCTATCGATTCATTGCTGAATTTATCTTTGACTGTTTGGAAGTATTTTTCAAAAAAATACAGCGCAGTACAGAATACAATTACAGTTGCAAAAGAGAATAAAAGTAGGTTCATATTTTAGGTTCTAAATTGATTATGTTCATTTGATATTCATAAAGATATCAATTCTCCGGGAAAAGATAATCCTATATACGAAAGGTTTGCAGAAAAAAATCAGGTAAACTAAATAAAAGGCCTTGCAAATAAATTCCAATGCCTTTTTTCGAAGTGCAGCACCTATGTACAAGTTTGAACCAATTTGTGGAAGATTTAAAGGAAATCCAAGTTTTTATTCTGTTTAATTAAGTTAATCTTCTTATCTTGGTAGATAAGGTTTAGTTAAAGAACTGAATTAGTCTTTCTTACTTAAATCCTTACGATCGAACCTGTGACCTCCTGGGAGAAGCGCTTAAGTCAGCTTTTCCGGATTATTGATCAATTCATCAATTGTTCCTCGCAAAATAAACACACAACTTATTCTCTATAAAATAATATTTTTAGTTAAAAAAATCCAATTTCAGGAAAGTGTTGATGATTAATTCTTTTAACTTATATTTGTTATTTTTAGAAATCATTTCCTGGCTGATTTTTAAATTTTTTAAGTACTTTTTTATTAATAAAATCTACAACTTATGCGTCTTAAATTTCTGATAGGCTTTTCTATTCTTTATTATTTGTTCAGCTCCTTTTCCTATTCCCAGACTAGATTAAATAACGAGTTTCCTGTATGAGAAAATACAAAATCAAATAAGTGAAAGATCTATTTAAACCTATAGTTTCAATTCATAAACTTCATTCTAAATTTGTGAAGCTTAAGAATAACATTCTCTATACACCAGTAAAACAACTTATTGAGTACTGCTAATAAACCTTCCTGCGTTAGTAATTCGCATAAAATAGATTCCTGAAACCACATGTGGTATGTCTATCATCAGGCAATCCTTATTTTGTATTGCTGAATAAACTTTTTTACCATGCTCATCAAAAATATTAACTTATCATTTATCAAAGCACACTCGCTAGAGCTTAATTCATTGGATGCTCGCCAGTGGGAATATAAGCCCGCAAAGACTAAAAGTGATCATGAGCTAAACTTATATTCCCAATAGTTCCTTTAATTTGCTGTAATTACTCCGGCTAATGGAAACTTTTTTGCCATTCTTTAAAATAGCGGCATAATTATTTTTCTCTGCCAATTCGATTTTTGTAAGGTGGTTCAGGTTGATGATGAAGGAGCGGTGAGTGCGAAAAAAAACAGCGTTGTCCAATACCTGCTCATAATAATTCATCGTCTTCTTTTTTATATAACAATCTTCTTTCGTATAAATTTTTACATAATCGTCATAAGCTTCCAGGTAGAAGATATCGGATACCGGAATGATTCGTATGTCGTTCCCTTTTTTTACAACGATCCTGTTTTTCTCCTCAGGTTGGTGTTGAGTGTCGTTTTCTATAAAAAGCCGGAGATTATTTTCAGGTAGTTTGGTTGACACTGTTTTGGAGAACCACTTTTTTATTGCGGCATCAAAACGTTCCTGACTGAAAGGTTTAAGCAGATAATCGATTGCATTATTTTCAAAAGCTTTTATTGCGTATTCGTCAAAAGCAGTTGTAAAAATAACGGATTGTATATCGGTTATCAACTCCAGCATTTCGAAGCCGTTTATTTTTGGCATTTGGATATCAAGAAAAATAAGGTGGGGGTTGTGTTCGGTGATTTTTTTCACGCCTTCAAAACCATCGTTGCATTCGGCCACAATTTCAATATCTTTGTATGGTTTAAGGTATTCCACAATAATGTTTCGCGCCAGTGGTTCGTCATCGACGATAATTATTTTTTTCATGAATGTTGCGGTATTTTTAAGGTCGTAATAAATGTTTCCCCGTCTTTTTGGGTAGTGAGCAGATCTGTCCTGGCGTATAATAAATGTAATCTTCGCGCTATTGAACTAAGGCCAAAACCCAA
Organism: Cytophagaceae bacterium; assembly: GCA_035568055.1. Lineage (GTDB taxonomy): Bacteria > Bacteroidota > Bacteroidia > Cytophagales > Cytophagaceae > DATMOV01. Next base: position 13,491 of record DATMOV010000254.1, on the reverse strand, counting down.
TCCTTTGTTGGCGTTTTGCGTTTGCGGATCAAAAGGGTTTTTAATTTCAATAAAAAGATAAGTGCCTTGTATTTGTGTAGTGACACTTATTGTAATTTTTTCAGAAATATCGTACAGCCCAAATTTTATCGCATTTTCTACAATGGGTTGCAGCAACAGAGAAGGAAGCGTACAACGGCTGCTCTCTTCATCGGATTGAATATCGATCGTTAAGCGGTGCCCGAACCGGACCTTTTCTATTTCAAGGTATAATTTTAAATGATCTACTTCTTCTGAAAGGGTTACCGATTGCTGTTCGTTTTTTAAAGTGCCTCTTAAAAAATCGGATAGCTGGTGGATCATTTTCCGGGCTTCCTCTGGTTTTGCAATGATCAGAGCACTGATGGAGTTTAAGCTGTTAAATAGAAAATGCGGTTGTAACTGTTGTCTGAGTTTTGTGAGTTCAGCTTCCTTCATTAATTTTTCAAAATCATTTTGTCTTTTGTCGTCTTCCTGTTGTTCCGATAACCTGTTCCACATCCAGCTGAGCAGTGTCATGTAAGCGATTGTGATCAATGAATAGATAAACCTGACGGGAATGGATTTTTGAACAAAATCCAGGTACTCTTGATCGGTAGAAAAGAGCTGAAATAAAATCCATTTCAGCAGAACGCAGAAAAGAACGGCAATAGTGATGCCCCAGATAAAACGATAAAGCCGGTTGACTTTCCCTGGTTGATAAAAGCGATAGATTATGAGCGTAATAAATACCACCAGGCCTAAAAGGATATTGGAGATCAGTGCATCTGCAATGGCTATCCCCCAGTCCAGTTCAAGGCGGTGCAGTACAAAAGTTTGTACGGCTGACCAAAATAACCACCAGAGTATATAGGCTCCTATTAATTTGGGAAAAAAATATGTAGTTCGGGTATCCAATTTCTATGCAAAGGATAAGAAAAATGTTTGAATAACCATAGATTTTTGCTTTGCAGAATTAATATAGGAGTGAGGGTCTTCGCTTTCGTAAGTATTAGAATAAAGCTGCTCTCCGTCTTCTGCCTTGTCCAAAGAATACAGTTCGGTAACGTCGATAAATTCCCAGCTCACCTGTTTGTCGTTTTTGTTTAGAAAATGTCCTTCTTCTTCTTTGCCTTTTAACCGGGCTTTGAAGAAAGCATCTTCTAAGTTTTGTGCTTCGATCATCCTTGTTTGTTCGTCAAACTGAGAAATGTTTTTCCCGTTGTCTATGTTGATGTTAAAAATCAATTTTGCTATGTAATGATTCATGTCTTGATTATTTGAGTTAATAATTCTTGATTTCTATTCCGCCAAAATAATTGGTACCTCTAAGCAGTAGTATTTTAGGGGTCTCTCCGTTTACAGCACTTTGCATCCTTCTGTTGTCTTCAACACTTGAAAATCCGGCCACCAATTCTGATTTCACTTCCCAATTTGCCGGAACAATCAGTTCAAGCCCTCCAAACATTTGGTCAATTTCAAGGATCACCTGGCCTTCAAAATCGGCCTGACTTAAATTTAATTCCACTCCTCCGAAATGAGATTTCAGTTTGCCTCCTTTAAATGTTTTGGATACAATGCTTTTTTTAAGCGAACCCATATAAACATAAGCGCTAATGAAATCATCGTTACTATTTTCGGTTTCAGGGTAATAGGGATGATGCCCCGACCATTTTTTATTGTATTGACACTGTCTCTTCCATTTATTCCAATGGTCGTGATGTTTATGGCGTGGCTTAAAAATAATAAATAGTCCGGCAATGATAATCAGTACCGGGAAAAATAAGGAAGTAATATTTACTTCGGGGTAGAAGTCTGCGGCGATGAAGGCGCCTCCTGTAATCATAAGCGTAAGACCCCATGCACTTTTGAACCTGTTTTTAAGAATGGTAAAAAGACCCAAAACAATTAAGAGCATTTTCCAGCTAAATAACCAGAAAGGAATTTCCATGCCTAGTTCTTTTAAAAGGAAAAGGACACCGATGGATACCACTAATAAACCACCTATTATTTTTCCTCTTTTATGCTCGTTGTCAGTCTTTTTTGTAAGATCATTTTTTTGCTCGTCTTTGTTTTCCATAATGTTTTATAATTAATGACAATGCAAAAGTAAGTGTCTGTTGTTAAGCCGCAATTCAAATTAGGTTAGTGAAGGCCAAAAATAGGCGAGTGGTAATTAAGGGCAGGTGGATGGTATTTCAAATTTGGCAAGTCGCATTAAACCTGTGAGATCTTTACTTACAATCTCAAAATTAACCGAAAACCGACTAGAATTAATGTTCTGATCGGTTCTTAGTTTTTAACTCACCAATTATGAAAACGAACCACATCTTTTCAGTATTATTTTGGACAAACAAGTCTAAGATAAAAAGCGGAGCAGCTCTAGTCTATGTGGAAAAAGAGTATTTGAAAAAGAACTATAAAAATCAGAATGAAAGGAAATAACCGTTACTAACAAAGTATATAAGTAACAGCGGTTTGAGCGTAAATTCAAATCGCTATTTCGTTTTAATTAGATTATTTTCAACAAAAAAAGATGGGGCTTATAAAAGGTTGGAGCTCTAATTTGACGAATTGGAAAATTATTTAATACTTTAGTGAAGTGAAAATAATAAAAAATATAAATGGAGCAGTAACCATTTCAAAAACGGGAGTAATCGAAAATCCATAAGAGTAGGAGATTTTAAAAATAAAAATATCATGGAATTAAAAATTAATATTGCTGCCATTCTGGTTGCTGTCGTCGTCAATTTTATACTTGGATTTATTTGGTACACTCCTTTATTTGGAAAAATATGGGGAAAAGAAATGGGTTACGACCCTAATATGAAACCCGATAGTAAAGTACTGGCTAAGGGAATGGCTTTTATGATTATAGGAAATATTCTTTTTGCATGGGTGTTTGCGCATAATATGGCAGCCTGGACGTTTGTTCCCGGTGTAAAAGAATTGGGACCTTTACCAAATGCCTTAAACGCCGCTATATTTACCTGGATTGGTTTTTATCTGCCCGGACATTTAGGGAGTACTGTATGGGAGAAAAAATCATGGACACTTTTTGCGATAAATGCAGGTTATAATTTAGCCTCTTTATTGGTAGTAGCTCTGATCCTTGCGTATTGGGCTTAGGAAACAGACAAATGTTATTTCAGGGCTATTTTTGTAACTTGAGCTTCTGTGCCTCTTATAAAAATAAGCTCAATGTCTGATTCGACAAAAAATATAAATGCGCTTATAGACCATCTGTTCCGGCATGAAGCAGGGAAACTGGTTTCTGTCTTAACAAGAATTTTCGGCTCTGAAAATATAGACCTGGCAGAAGATGTGGTACAGGACTCTATGGTAGAAGCTATCCGTGAGTGGAGCTATAAAGGTGTCCCTGAGAATCCTTCCGGATGGTTATTTAAAGTGGCCAAAAATAAAGCGTTGAATATCGTCAACCGGGAAAAATATAAAAGACAATATTCCTCTGATGTGGTTCAGTACCTACAATCGGAATGGACACTCGATCCCGGGCTGGACTATATCTTTTCAGAAGAAGAAATAAAGGATGATCAATTGCGTATGATGTTTACCTGTTGTCATCCATCCATTACCCAAGACTCACAGATCGCTCTTATTCTTAAAACATTGTGTGGTTTCAGCATTCCCGAAATTGCCAGAGCATTCTTAACTACGGACGATACTATTAACAAAAGACTGGTAAGAGCCAGACAAAAAATCCGGGAAGCAAAAATTCCTTTTGAAGTTCCCAAGGGTCAGGATTTGGCTCGACAGTTAGAGACTGTACTTGGAACCATATACCTGCTTTTCAATGAAGGATACAGTGCCTCTACCGGAAACGACCTGATTCGTTATGAGCTTTGCGAGGAAGCCATCCGGCTAAATGAAATTATGGCAGATAATGAATCCGTTCAAAGTAAATCGGATGTATTTGCCCTCCTGTCTTTAATGTATTTAAATGCTGCAAGATTTAAATCAAGACTCGATGGTAATGGTAATATTATCCAGATGTCCGACCAGGACCGTTCACTTTGGGATCAGATTCTGATTCAGAAAGGTTTTATTTGTCTGGGCAAGCTGACTGCTTCTAACCGTATTTCTTTCTACCATATACTCGCTATGATCTCCGCTTACCATTGCTCTGCCTCCGATTTTGAATCGACCGATTGGAAAGGCATCCTTTCCCTTTACGATAACCTGATCCAGATGGATGATTCACCGCTTGTATTGCTTAATCGTGCCGTGGTGGTATCAAAAGTGGAAGGTGCTGAAAATGCCGTGCTGGAATTAGAAAAAATAAAAAACATTCCCGTCATTCAGTCCTACCATTTGTTCTATTCTACCCTGGCCGAGTTTCATATCCAGCTTAAAAATTATTCTCAGGCAGCTATATATCTCAAAAAGGCTATTAATCTGTCCCCGATTGGAGTAGAAAAAGAATTATTAAATAAAAAGCTTGAATTGTGTAATCAGCATCTGAAATAAATTTTCGTATTCATGTCCCTTTTTTGGGATCTCATTTGTCTTGCAGGCATTACATCATAATTTCAACTTAAATAAAGATACAATGCAGGAATTTATGTTATTTGTTCGCACTGAAGGAGATCCATGGGCAAAAATGTCTGCGGAAGATATGCAAAGTCATGTCAAAAAAGGCATGGAATATATCGGAGGACTTATGAAATCGGGGAAGCTTAAAAGTGCTCAACCTCTTGCCATGGAAAGCAAAACCATCTCAGGAGAAAAAGGTTTTCTGAAAGATGGCCCTTATAATGAAACCAAAGAGATTATTGCAGGATACTTTCATCTGATCGCAAAAGACTTTGATGAGGCTGTAGAAATTGCCAAAGCCAATCCCATTTTTGAGGATGGCCTTGGGGCAAAGATTGAAATCCGCCCCATGAAAACAGTGAGCGGAATCAATAATTAAAAGCTTTTTAAGAGGTACTGATTATTTTTTAATAAATTTTAAACTCAAATGTCCCTTTCATCGGGACATTTTTGTCTTAAGCGTATAAATCATTATTCACTTAAAAAAATTAAAACGATGAAAGAATTTATGTTATTGATCCGCACACAGGGTGACCATCTTGCTGACTTATCACCCGAAAAACAGCAGGAGCATGTTCAAAAGGTGATGAACTATATGGGAGGCCTTATGAAAAGTGGTAAGCTGAAAAGTGCGCAGCCACTTGACATGGAAGGAACGATTATTTCAGGTGCTAAAGGTAAACTCAAAGATGGCCCGTATAATGAGACTAAGGAAGTAATTGCCGGTTATTTCCTTGTTCAGGCGAAAGACCTGGCTGAAGCCATCCAGATCGCCAAAGACAATCCTGTGTTCGAAGACGGAACCAATGCAAGAATTGAAGTGCGTCCTATCAAAGTGATGGAAGGCATTAATGGATAAATGAATTCAATGCGGGAACAGAGCGAAGGAGCGAATTTACTCTCGCTCTGTTTCTTTATCCAGAATTTGTATCATTAAAATCTAAATAAAAATAGTATGGCTAATATATTTCACACTCCATTTAAAAAGATTAGGGAGAAGAACGATCTGCTTTCTAAAAGTATTTTTATGCTGGAAGCTTGTCTGAGAATATATTTCCAGGGTTGAAAAGAAGGAGCAGATGGTATAAACTAAAAAGTCAGCTAAGGTAATATGGGGAGGTTATTGGCATGTGAAGAAGAATTATCGAACCCAAAGCCCCATTCTTTAAATTTGAGGCTTTTTATTGAATGTGCAGCACACCTATGCAGAAGTTCGAACCAATTTGTAGAAGATTTAAAGAGAATTAAAGATAATAATATTACTACCGGTGTTTATATAGTAAAAGTAGCACTTTTAGACAATCAGATAGTTTCGAAAAAGGTCTATATTTCTGGTTACTAGTGTATAGACAATTTAATTATGCAACATAGTGTTTTGATAATTTTCGATCAGCATCTTGTCTTGTGATGAGAAATTCTTTATCTCAGTTATTGTTTGGGAGCATCCTACAAAAAAACAAATCTTCGTTGTCTTGAAATATTTAAAATTATAAACGGAGAAATTCTATCTAGAGCATGAACTCACATGATACATGGGAGTAAATACTCATTTCTAAGTATTGATAACAGCTTATTAATTATAGAACTTTACACAGTAGTGCATTCTCCGACAGAGAAGATCTCTTTATGAAATATTTCCTGAGAAGGAATTACGCTACTGGTTTTCTAAAATAAATAATCACATAAATATGTTATCTGCTTTATTACATTATAAGAGATTTTTCTTTTTACTTTTTACACTATTCTCTTTTACACTTTTTTTTTCCAACTCATTCTCTCAGAATTATCCTTTTGTGAAGGAGTATGGCGGGCATACTTTGCCAACGCCATTGCATCAGTTTGAATTCGATGTTACTGGGGTAGCTGTGGATGCCGGCGGTTTTGTATATGTGTCAGATGGCTCCCCATGCATTACTAAATTCAATTCAGCGGGTACTTTTATAAAAAGATGGGCTGGTGATTTCGTAAATTCTATTGGTACTCTTAATACACCAGAACGTATTGCTTTGGACCCGTCAGGAAATTTATTTGTAGTGAGCAGGGGCGACCACAGAGTTGTTAAATATACTAACAATGGAGCTGTCCTGCTCGAATGGGGTGGACTGGGAACTGCTGACGGAAAATTTAATAATCCTTATGGAGTCGCTGTGGATGCTGCCGGAAATGTCTATGTAACTGATGGGAATAACAACCGGATTCAGAAGTTTGACAATAATGGAAATTTTTAGGCAAGTTTGGAACCGCCGGTAGTGGCAGTGGCCAGTTTAATGTTCCGGCTGCCATTACGGTGGATGCATCAGGAAATATTTTTATCGCGGAGGAGGGAAATAACAGAATTCAGAAATTTGACAACCTCTTTGCTTATAAAGGCCAATGGGGTTCGTCTGGAACCGCTAACGGACAAATGAAAAGTCCATCGGGGATAACTTGCGATGCTTCAGGTAATATTTATGTGGCAGATAATGCAAATCAGAGAATTCAGGAATTTACCAATGCCGGGGTATTTATTTCTACATGGGGAGTGGCTGGTGGCAATCCAATCTCTCTGGCATTGGATGCTTCTGCAAATGTGTATGTGGTGCAATACCAGAGAGTGCAGAAGTTTACCAATTCAGGTACTTTTCTTCAAAGATTTGGCAATGATGGCACTGCTGATGGTCAATTAAATCAGTCATTTGCAGCAGCCATGAGTTCTAATGGCTCTGTATATGTCACAGATCGTGGTAATAACAGGATCATGGTTTACAATCCGGATGGAACGTATCAGGCTAAATGGGGAACTCTTGGAACAGGAAATGGACAGTTTACCAACCTTTTGTCAGTTTCTATTGATTCCGTTGACAATGTTTATGTGGGAGATGAGACAAGGATACAAAAGTTTACCACCTCTGGTACATTCATTACATCCTTTAATGCGGTGGCCAATCATATTGCATTTGACGCGGCAGGAAATATTTATACTGCCGGCTTATTAAACAATAAAATTGTGAAATACTCGCCGACTGGAACGATACTTTTATCACTGGGTTCCTACGGTGGGGGAACTGGGCCGGGACAATTTAATTCGCCAATGAGTATTGATCTGGATTCCTATGGTAACATCTATGTGGTAGAATTAGGAAATACCAGGGTTCAGAAATTAACGCCGGCCGGCACATACATCACGAGCTGGGGAACTACCGGCCCAATAAACGAACAGTTGATTGGCCCTTACGGAATGATCGTCGATGATGATAATTGTGTGCTAGTAGCCGATCCGGGATCTTCTAACATTAAGAAGTATTCTTCCACAGGAACATTCCTCACAAGCTTTGGAAACAGGGGATATGATCAAGGATCATTTATAAATCCTCAGTCCATAAACAAAGCTTTAAATAACAAAATTCTAATTGCTGATCCGAATAAAACGAATGTACAACTGTTTGACAGAATCAAATCAAACCAAACCATTACCTTCAATACACTTACAACAAAAACATATGGTGCTTCTGCTTTTACACTCGGTGGCAGCTCCGACTCCGGATTGCCCTTAACTTACACGAGCAGCGATCCGACGATTGCTTCGGTCAGCGGCAATTCAGTGACAATACTTAAAGTGGGAACGGTGACGATCACGGCATCACAGCCTGGCAACTATATGTATAATCCAGCCGCCATAAATGTTTCACAAACGCTGACCATAGGAAAAGCTCCGCTGTCTGTTACAGCGGATGATAAAACGAGAAACACATGTTCGGCAAATCCTTCATTAACGTATTCAATATCGGGTTTTGTAAATTCGGAAACAGCATCAGTACTTAGTGGTCTTCCAACTTTAAGTACCACTGCCAATGGCTCTTCTTCCGCTGGACCTTATCTCATTCAGATTTTACCGGGAACTATAACTTCAGGAAATTATAGTTTCAATTTTATCAATGGAACTCTTCAGATAGTACAATCGGATGTGACTATTACCAATTCATTACCCTCTTCTTTATGTACGGGATATTCCTTTGATGTAATCTATTCTTTATGCGGCTCTGTCAATGCAGGGAATGTATTTAAGGTTCAGCTATCCGATATTTCCGGAACCTTTGGAAGTCCTCTGGAAATAGGTAATCTAAACTCGTTGAGCTCAGGCACGATAAATTGCACACTGCCCGCGGTATTGACTGAAAGTGTTTCGTATAAAGCAAGAATCATTTCTACAAATCCTTCTGCAATCTATGCTGAATATGCTTTGCCTATCAGCATACTACTTTCACCGGCCATTAATACTTTTGCAGGAAGCACCGTTTTGTGCGGCAATGCTCAGAATAAAGCTTTCTCGGTATCATCCGCTGAAAGCCTGACCTATTTGTGGACTTTACCATCAACAGTGACGGTTTCCGGCGCTTTAAACCAGAATTCGATTTCCCTCAACTTCAATTCCATCAATAGCTCCGAAATGATCAAGGTAAAGGGCCTGAAGTCTAATGGCTGTTATAGCAATGAAATCAGCTCGTCGATCACAATTCAGGCATTCCCGGCGGCTCCTATATTTACAGGGCCTTCGGCTGTTTGTGAATATGATCAGAATAAAATTTTCTCCATTCCTGCCACGGCAGGTTCCAGTTATGTCTGGACAAATCCGGCAGCAAGCACTGTTAATGGAGCAGGCAATGCCTCTCAAATCACCCTGAGCTTTACAAACTATACAACCGGTGGTGCATTAACAGTTCAGGAAATAAATTCTTTTGGATGTGTTGGGGCCCTGGGAAGCTTAAATATTGCGGCGAATCTGAAACCAGCTTTAACTTCCATTACCGGTAATGCTACTCCCTGTGGTAATGCGATAGGAGAAGCTTACAGCATTAATACCATTGCAGGGGTAACTTATACCTGGACACCCACAGTGGGCGGAATAATAGCTGCCGGTCAGGGTACATCTTCCGTAACAACAAATCTGATGAGCGGGACCAATCTCTCCGGAACACTCTCAGTTCAGGCTACGAACAATGCAACTGGCTGCATAAACTCTGACAGCAAAACTTTAACATATAAAGCTTTCCCTTCTTTTACGGGAGCTAATTCAATTGTCGGACCTTTGGTAGCATGTTCCATTTCACAGCAACTTAGTTTCTATCCCGCTCCAAACGACGGTAATACTCTATTGTGGACAATCCCTTCCTATGCCCATTTCGTAAATGCGGGAGATGCTACCTATGCCTTTCCAAACATAGTGCTGGATCAGTATAAAACGTTGCCTGTTACCCTCACCATTTTTCGAACCTCTACAGGATGTTCTACCAGCAGAACTGTTATCGTGGACACAGCGAATTTTAATCCGGTAATTGTGGGTCCTGACTATGTATGCGACGTGCCCAGTCCGACATATCTCACCAATAGCTACTCGGTCGTGAACATTCCTGGTGCTACCTATCTCTGGAGCAAAGGCGCAAATCAGGCCAATGCTACCACGTCTTTAAATCAATCATCAGTAAGTTTTCAGTTTCAGTTTGCCAACGGATCCCCAATAAGTCTGACCATGACTTATAAAGGCTGCCAGAAGACGGTAACTCAAAGTGTTTCACGCAAAGGTGGTACTTATCCATATCTTTCAATAAGCGGACCTGAGTTCGTGTGTAACAATGCTGCAAACAGTTTAGTAAGCATTCCTGTTACTTTTTCTTTAAATAATAAAAAGAGCGGCTATATCTACAAATGGTCTAACCAGTATGCTCCGGTTTTTACAGGAAATGCTTTTACCATGAACGTTAAACCTGTAGTTGACTTCCAGACGGCTTCTTCTATAATAGTCACAGAGGTTGACCCTGCGGATGGTTGCTATGTATCTAAGACTGATAAAACAATCAAAGGGTATAAAGGAACTCCATTCCCTTACGGAAACACCTCTTTTTGTGCAGATACCAGCAGCCAGGTTATAAGTGTGATAAATCCGAATCCTTTGTCTTCATACCAATGGGATGTATCGTCCGGTGTGAATATTATTTCAGGGACCAATACTTCGAACATCAAAGTAAAGTTTGATGCAGGAACAAGCGTCGCGTACTATGGAGTTCTTGAAACCAATGAAATAGGTTGTATAAGTAACAAAGGGGTTTTTGCTGCGTCAAGCCAGTCGGGCAGGTATTCATCGTCCGATGCGGAAATCTCCTGTGCCTCTTCCGATTTTATTTTTCCTGTTCAGGCACCCTATCTGCCATCGAACCTGAACAAAATTGAATTTTGCTTTTCTTACAACACGCAATATTTTTCACTTAATACGACGATGCCCTACACTCTTGTGAATTTGGCGGGCAGCACCGTGGCTCCATTGACAGTAAATGTTACGGAAACAACTCCCGGACAAATTATCTTTACAGCTCAGTCAGCCACCGGCACGACCTTAAAAGGAAATGACTATCTGTTTAACATGAACCTGATTCCAAATTTTACAAATTTTGTCCCCGGTACCGTTACAAACATCAGTTCTTGTTTTATCAGAGAAACCCAAACGAATGGAACGATTTCAAACTGCTATTCTATAAACGCACAGATTAAGTCAAGAGCGGTGAATACTTCTTTACACGGCACGCTGGTAAGAACAAGGAGTGGGTTAGATATTCCTTTAGGTTATGATTCCTTTACGCCATCTAAGTATTTACCTACTGTCATAGCAGGGAGCTCTTCATCCGCATGTACAGGGCTTACTTCTGCCTTTTACCCGGATATCAATGGAAAATTCACGTATGATCCAGGCGCAGGAAGTTTTCTGTATTTAAACAGAGGTATACCAGCTTCAACCAATGTGGCGACGTACATAAACTCTATGGATGTTTACCACTTAAACTTATTACTGCAAGGATATGGAGGTTTGATAGCAAGTGGCCTTGAAATGTTTGATTTACTGGCTGCTGATGTCAATCAGGATTCGAAGTTGGATAATGCAGATGTGAATGGCATCACAGTCCGCTCGTTTGGAGGGTCCTTTAATCAGGTCAATGGTTTAAACAGAGATTGGATATTTGTCAGAAATTCGGATCTCTCTCTACCTGCCTTTAATAAGAAGGTATATGCTCCTGATCTACCATCAGGACAGATTAAATACGACCCGGCTACGTCCCTGCCTGTTATACCAACATGTCAATCGATTATAACAAAAACTAATTCCAGCTGTACAGACATTCCGGACGAAATATATCATGGTGTTTTACTGGGTGATCTTGACTTTGGCAGCAGCTCTGGCTATTTCCTGAATCAGCCGAATACAAGTATGAGAATGGCAGCAGGTAATACTCTGGAGACAGCCTCCATAAAAGTAGACCTTAGTTCTTCGACGGTCTTGTCCAATGGAAACCTGCAGGTGCCGATTATGGTATTTGCTTCCGACACCGGACTAACGTTTGACTTGCAGCTTGATTATGACCAGAGCAAGATCAGCATCGTGGACATCACGGCTGGTTCGGCCATGATAGATTCCATTCTTGATTTTTCGTGGATAATTTTTCAGAACAGTGAGCTGAGACTTATGGGATATATTACCGACAGCATTCGTCTCTTATCTAATTATCCTCTGCTCTACGCCGAAGTAAATCTGAATGGAAATCCACTTTCAACCAGTTTATTTGGAACATCAAAGCTGGCTTTGATTAATGGTTTACCCGCAGAAGGTATAATACTTAATGCTACTATTGCTACAAGCGTAAATAAGGGAAATATTCTTGAAAGCGTGGCACTGCATCCCAATCCGTCGTCAGGACTTGTAACTGTTTCGGGAATATCAGCAAACTATGATTATTCAATTAAGAATTCTTTGGGGACGGAAGTGAGGAGAGAAGAGAATTTATCTGTAGATCAGATTGACTTCAAGGAATTGGCAGATGGGGTCTACTACCTGACTATATCTTCATCAGGACTTTATAAGACATTTAAAATCGTTAAACTAAATTAAAGGGAAAGATGCACCTGTAAATGTGGGTACATCCTGGAGGGGGAAGTTCAAACCTGAAAAGGCAATTCAACTTTTCAGTTTAATTGATTATTTGATCAGAGCAATTGAGGCAAAGTAAAAAAAGATAAATCGAAAGCAATTCGATTTATCCCCGTGGTGCACACTACCGACCAATTTTCGAACTCTTTTTTTAACGAATTACTGATTCTATCAAATTTAAGAAGATATCTGTTGGAGTAACAGAACATGTTGTTGAGTGTTTACAAAAAATATATTCCTTTTAACATTGAAAATGAAAGTCCTATTTTTTGGGAAGAAATAAATAGTGGTAGTCATCTCACAATCTATCATCTTCAATATTGAAAAATACTGCATCATTTTTTCATGTAACTTTCATTTCTAGTGTCCCCAAAGATTTTTCAGGGCTTTTGATCCTCTGCAAATTCAAATAAGAACAGTCTCCCTCCTCTTCTTCTGCTTATTATAAGAATCTCTCTTAATTAGTCTTGATTTTTTAAATGAATAATGCTAAAAGCTTCTTATTATGGAAAATAAAATTGTTTGTGATGAGTTCTCTTCCACAACCATTTCACACTTCTCACTAATATTATAAGGTCTTAGCAATTCAAACTCTTTAAGAGTCAAAACCTTAAAACTAAAGAAGGTAATCAAACAGCAAGTTTTAACAAGCTTAAGAACTGTTTCTCGAGTAGATATTAGCTTCAAGATCAGACCTGTCTGTGGTTGATTTCATATTAAGGTTTTGATTAATAATTTTTGAATGATTCCATACTCTTAACGCATAATTTTTTCAGATAAAATTTATTGTGTATAATTGACATTAAATGTGTATATTTGACATTACTAGTTATGCGGGTGTTAGTTTTGCCCGTTATTCAAATAATTAATATTGGTAACATGTTTTTCAAAATAGAAGATATAGGAGGAGTAACACAGATCAGAATTTTTAATAATCGAAATGGAGAATATCTATGTGTAATTCCTGAGATAGGTGGTATGTTAAATGG
>DATMOV010000253.1:0-2989 GCA_035568055.1 Cytophagaceae bacterium | reverse complement strand
CCATTACCACTGCGAGTGATCTTTCAGCAGGATTTCATACTTATGCCGTAGAATGGAAACCAGATACAATAACATGGTTTCTTGATAATAATAACTTCTATACAATTACAAAAACCGGAATCGCCCCATCTTACTGGCCTTTTAATGATGATAACTTCTTTTTTATTTTAAACGTAGCCGTGGGAGGCTGGTTCGGCGGTAACCCGGATGGAACAACTGTTTTTCCCCAAACCATGGAGGTCGACTATGTAAGAGTTTATAGCAATCCATATACACTGGTGATTGATGGGAGAGACAAAGTATTTTCAGGTTCTTCTCAAAAATATCTTATCAAAAATGGCAGCGCGACTTCTTATAGCTGGACTCTTCCTTCGGGAGCCAGTATTACAGGCGTGCAAGACACCAATGTTGTTTCAGTGCTTTGGGGAACTACAAGCGGAACGGTATCTGTAGATGCTGTTGCCAGTTGTGGAACGACTTATACTTTTACGAAAGATGTCACCGTATTCAAAGACAGCTGTCAATTTATTTTTGACGATTTTCAAACCCATAGAACAATGGGTTATACCGGTTCCACGGGAACATATAATTCAGCGTGGACTAATCCTAATACTACAAATACTGTCAATACCAGCCCGACTGTAGGATATTACCAGAGAAATGGAGGGGTTCAATACGACACCTACTCTTATGAAGCTGAACTGTTGTCTGATGTGACCAAATATGAAAATGGCCAAAGAGTGTTTTATATGGATGTATACACAAGCGCACCCATAGGAACTACTTTAAACCTTAACCTGGAAGATAATACAAAGACCGGAGGAACTTATCCTTTAGGGCGCAGAAGCATTTTCGCGGTTCAGACTACAAAACGGTTTCAATGGGAAAGGTTGAAATTTTCTATGGTTATTCTTAATAATGGTGTTTGGCCAAACCAGAACTCGACAACAAGCGCTTCACAGGTAAATCAGGTAACCTTTCTTTTTAATCCTAACAACCCATCTGGTGGGCCTTATACAAGCGATTATTATTATCTCGATAACTTTATGAGCGTAGATCCTGCCGCTTGCCCGGTAATAACGGGTTTGAATAATTCATACAATGATCAGAGTATTATCGTAAGCCCTAACCCTGCTTCTGGCGAGATTGCAATCCAAAATAATTCTACGAACCCCTCGGATATTATTTTAAGCATTACAGATATTCTCGGCAAAGAAGTGATCCATGGAAAGATCACCGGAGCTAGCCAGTCTTCAAGCACCGTTAATATTTCAAGCCTGGCTCCCGGCATATATTTTGTAAATCTTATTTCCGGAGAAGATCGGAAAGTTAAAAAATTGATTGTAGAATAAGCAGCTAATGGTACTCAGATTCATATAAATTTTAAAGCACCCTTGCTTTTTAAGCAAGGGTGCTTTTTTTTTACTAATAATCCCATAATTTCACCCTCAAATAATTTAATTACTAAAATAATTAGCAATATGTTTGTTTTATTAGTAAATGTTATGTTTATTTGTGAAGAAAGTAAAAAATAATGAAAGTCAATACAACCCTGGCAGCATTATTGAACACTTTAGTAAAACAAGTTTGAATAAAGGAGGCTTATTATGATAAACGTGAATATGAATATGAATAACAATCTTTACATTCTGATAAAATGCGTGAAGGATGCACGAATTTATGCTTCAGGAGAGGTTCAAAATTTTGATGAAGCAGAAGATTATACAATGATCAGATGTTTTCCTGTAACAGAAGATGGTGATCTTGAAATAAACAAGGAGATATTGATCTACAGAAAAGATTTATGTATTGCAGCTTGAATCAGGCTTAATAAGGGTACTGTTTGAAATGGATGTTTTTAAAAACAATCCAGCCCGCTTAATATACCAGGCGTATTAAATTCTTGCCTGGTAAGTATACAATTCAAAATACCTGCCCTTTTTACTGATGAGTTCATCATGTGTGCCAGATTCCTGGATGTTTCCATGCTCTATCACCAGGATCTGATCTGCCTGCCTGATCGTGCTTAACCGGTGAGCAATCACAAAAGTTGTTCTTCCTTCCATCAGTTTTTTTAAGCTTTCCTGAATGTATGCTTCGCTTTCTGTATCAAGGTTTGAAGTGGCTTCATCGAGTATCAGTATTCTTGGGTCTGCCAGTATCGCTCTTGCGATCGCCACCCGTTGTCTTTGTCCGCCTGAAAGCTTAACACCTCTTTCGCCAATCACTGTCTGCAAGCCCTTTTCAAAGCGGTCTGTAAACTCATCCACGTGTGCAGCCTTTACCGCGTTCAATACCTGTTCTTTGCTTGAATGAGGTCTTGGAAATAATATATTTTCTTCGATCGTACCTTCGAAAAGAAAATCATCCTGCAGCACCACACCTAGCTGGCTTCTATAGCTGTCCAGTGTAAGTTTAGACATATCCTGGCCATCGACAATGATCTTCCCGCTTTGCGGATTAAGAAACGAGGCAACAAGTCCTGCAATAGTAGTTTTGCCTGAACCGGAAGTTCCAACCAGGGCAGTGATAGAGCCTGCCGGAGCCTTTAAGCTGATGTTATTGATCACCGCCTTATCTTCCTCATATCCGAAGGAAACATTTTCAAAACTGATATCTCCTTTAATTTTATCAATCCTAATAGTTCTAACGCTGCTGTCTTCTTCCGGGCTCATATTCATGATCTCTTCAGTACGGTCAAGTCCGGCGAAGGCTTCGGTAAGCTGGCTGCCGATATTGCTCATCTGGATGATAGGGGCGATCATAAATCCCAGGAAAAGTGTAAAGGAAAGAAATTCCCCGGCGGTGAGTGTTTTTTCGATGATCATGAGTCCGCCAATTCCCATGATGGCTGCGGATGCAAAACCCAGCAGCAATGTACCAAGGCTGGTTACAAGGCTGGTGGAGGTAAGGCTTTTCTTTACATTCATAAAAAGCTTTTGAACACCGCCTTCAAATATGGTGATCTCAGATTTTTCGGCATTAAAAC
>DATMOV010000252.1:0-7099 GCA_035568055.1 Cytophagaceae bacterium | reverse complement strand
ATTTAATATATTTCCTGAAAGATTATTATTAGTAATAATACCTCTGCCTAATCCATTAAAGGTAAGATCCGCCTGGCTATACACTTCCTGGTAGCCCATAGAGGCAGCGAGTAAAAAAATAATCGTCTTATAGTTGAAATGAGTAGCCATATCAAATAAAAATTTTAAGTTCTATTGTTGTTTCAGTACCCTGGAATTGATCCTGTAAAAAGTTCTTATCCTTATGATACATCCATTTGGATCTGAAATTAAAAGTTGTGTTGCTGGAAAGATCTATTCCGAATCCCGCTCCTACTGCATAACCTGTCTGATTGATAATCCGGTCTTTATCAGCATACGGATTTCCCGATGCATCTGTAATTTTATCCGGGGATAAATTGACACGCGTATTACCAAGGACTCTTTCCAATCCAAAATTTCCAATAATCATAAACTTGTTGGTGAGCTTACATATTGCTGTAAAGTCGTTAAAAAAAGTTCTGATAAAAGCTTTCGTAGTAAATACAGGAGAAATAGCGAGGTGGTCCTGAATAGAAACAAAATTCGAGAAATTGGCGAATATAAAACGCTTATTAAAAATATTCGCTTCATACCTCATCAGGAATTCCAAATTATTGAATCCTTTTTTATAATCGGTGCTATTCCCTAATGCTTTGTCATTAATGGTGATCAGTTCAAAAGTTCTGGCATAAATACTTCTGATTCTGTTGTAAGGGCCAATGCCCTGTCTCCATTGCCAGAATCTGGATCTTGAAAAAGCATTCACGCGGTGCTGGAAAGAAATAGAGTCGTAGATATTTTGCTTTTCCTGGCTTACCGCATATCCTATGTCAATTTTTAAATTTTTAATATTAAAAGCGCTAGTCAGATTTACTCCTGCCCTGTTATTTGCAGCCATACCAACTTCCTGAGCCGTATTAATAAACAAAGTCTGATTTGTTTGTGGATTCCCTGTTACACCTCCATTCATTAATGCTACGTTTGAATTCAATACTTCCCCATCAAGATTGCCATAAGCATGATCAATGTTATAATATTCCATTTTCAAGGGAACACCTATAAGCTTTTTGTCTAAGACTAAATCCATGATTAAAGCTTTTCCCCATTTTACATTGCGGACCAGAGGATTATTTATCTGGCACAGTCCAAGATCGGCCAGGAAACTCACTTTGGTTCCCAACTTAATATCAAAATCAGTAGAGAAGAGTTGCATATTATCTTTGATATTATGAACAGCGTCTGTATTTGCATTTTTCGCGTAATAGTTAATCGCGAATTTCCCTCCGTTGCCTCTGACACTATAGGGAGTGGCTACTCTCAATAAATAATTAACTGCCGGAAACATATCTGCATTGGTAGTGCCATTGGGAGTGAAGACACCATTGTATGTATTGCTCGTTCTTCCATACATCCCCAGAACCTGCAAATTATTAACACCTGGAAAATTAAGTTTCAGAATTCCGCCCCGAATATATGGAGTAAGAAAAAATCTCGTTTCCTCCTCTTTACCATACTGACTTTCAAACTTTCCAACAGAATAATTATTAGATACTACCCGGTCAAAATAATTAGTACGGTACTTAGGCGCGTCAAATACCAGCCTGCTGACTCTCATGGTGAGCAAGCCTCCGAATTTAAAATTCACTGTAACAGGATCTTTTTTAATATTTCCTTCAAATGCTATACCACCGAAGGAGTTGAAAAATTTGTTGACCTTATTATCAGAAGATCCGGTAAATAAGTGACTGATAGAATAACTAATCCGAAAACTTGCATTTTTATTGACATTGCTGGTAAGTGCCAGTGCGAGCATAGGATTACCGTATCCTCCTGAAGTAAGAATATCACTAAGCGGATAATCAAAAAAGGAAATATTGCGTTTGCTGGTCTGCATATCCGCATAAGACTTCTGCATGTCCCGGTAAATAGATACAAACCTGAATAAACCATTCACCTGAAAACCACCTAATGATTTTCCTCCTCTGTAATTTGAAGGTGCCTGAGTCCCAAAACTTCCAAAATAATTTTCAACGCTATTATTAGGAATGTTTTGCAATCCTATAGGGCTGAAACACGACCTGCCTGTTTGGGAAGAAGAATCCAACGGAATAGAATCGGAAGCAACTCCTTCTATATAAGTATAGTTTTTTAAAGATCCCTTAATTTTCATTCCATTTCTTCCCCATAACAAAGAAGCTGTTGCCAGTTGCAAAATCAACGATATGGTTATCCCGCAGGTCTTCATCGAAAAAAGCATAATTAAAAATGAATACTTATGAATCAAATATACGAAAGGTTTTGAAACTTAAATAAGAAAAATAAGAAAAAATATTAAAATATTCATAGCCATGATTAATAAAACATCTTCAAAAAAATCCTTGTATGTAATAATACATTGATTTATAGATAATTAAATTACATAAATTGCATCAAAATATTACTCTTAGATCAAAAAAGTATTTTTTTAAATTATCATTATTTAAATTTTTCAATAAAAAATAACAATAATCTATTCTTTTATCTTCAAAATCTTATTATATTTGGTATTATAAGCTATTAAAATTAGATTTTATAAATTATATTAAATGTTTCGAAAGTATGTATTTAGCGAATGAAACTTCAAGAATTATGAAAACAATGCTCTTTGCGGTTATCTTTCTGGTGGGATTGTTATTTCCTGAAATAACATACAGCGCTACGAAAAAAAGAGGTTTATGGGTTTGGAATGATCCTTCTTCAGGTATCAGTATTATCAATATGGCTGCCACCGAAACTTATAAACTTATTAACCAATGCAAGGCAGACGGGATCACGGATATATATTTATGGTCAACCGGACTATTAACTGGCACTAATGCCACAAATATGCGAACTTTTATCTCGGCAGCTTCATGTAACAATATCCGGGTTTGGGCACTTGATGGAGACAGAAGTTATTTTACAGATGATGTGGCTTTTGGTGGCACTGGGCCTGCAGTATTTTATAACAATATCAACCAGGTAATAGCATATAATACCTCAAGCCTTCCAAGCCAAAGATTTGTTGGGGTTCATGGAGACAACGAACCTCAGGATGCCGGAGGCTTTACTACTTTTCACGATGGCCTGGCTGATTCTCAATTAAGCACAACAGCAGGCACAGGTGTATGGCAATCCACACAAAAGCTGGATAGGGAATATCTTATGCGGGGCTGGCTCGATATTACAAAAACAGCTTATAATACTTGCCATGCCAATAGTCTTCTATATGGACAAGACATGCCTAGCTGGATGGATGATTATTATTCTCCTGGTGCAACTCCAGAACCTGTAAGCTGTACCTATAATGCCATTTATCAGCCCGTCTATTATCACATGATGCAATACCTGGATGTATATTCCATCATGTCTTATAGCACCACACCAGGAAATGCAACAACAGGAAATACATTGATATGGAAAGTAAACGGCGAACTGACTTATGCTTCTTCGCTTGCTGCCGGCAGCCGCCCTGAAATGTGGGCAGGTGTGGAAACCCATCAGCTCGTTGGATGGAAAATTTCTTATTGGGATTATACTACAGCCAATGGTGCACCGTCAAATAAAAATTCCAAGCCGTCAGTTTGGACGGACATTGCGACTATAGAAGCTACCTTAAACACTTATTCCGCTTACAGCGGTATGAATATTCATGACTGGTTTCTCGGATATAGAGATCTTCCTCCCATTTCATCTAATACCGCCAATCCAGGTTGCACCTTACCAGTAGAACTGATTTCTTTTGAGGGTAAAAACGAAGGTGCCACGAATATCACCGGATGGGCAACAGCCCAGGAAAAAAATAACGAAAAATTTGAACTGCAAAGATCATGTGACGGCATTTCTTTCCAGATTATAGCAAACATAGCAGGGGCTGGAAACAGTTCGGTTGAGAAGAAATATTTTTATATTGACAATGCGCCTTGTTCAAATATTTCTTATTACCGTTTGAAACAATATGACTATGATGGGTTATCGACAACCAGCAATATTATTTCTGTATCATCAGAGCCTGAGAATTCCATATCAGTTTTTCCAAATCCGGCGAAAGAGAATCTTCATATCAAATTCAACTCATCTGATAATACAGATGTAAGAATAGATATTTATAATGCGAATGGAAAGCTTTGCTATTCTTCTGAAAAACATTCTGCCAATGAAGATATTATTATCAGCCTTTCCGATTTGTCCCCTGCAATATATTTTGTAAAAGTACAAGGGCTTAATAATACATTTTCAGTATCAAAAAAAATCCAGGTGTATTAGTACGAGTGATTTAGAGAAAAATTGAATTACATATCTCTTACAACTGTCCTTATTCAACTTTAATCCAGTATTCCTCTACTTTATATTCTTCCGCTGTGCCTGGTTTGAAAACTCCTGATTGATAAAGCGTATCATTTTTTAAACGAATTCGAAAAGTTGTGGATAACCCTATGTTAATTGTATCCTTAGAATGATAATGCAGTGTTTCTGTAAGTTGGCCATTGGAATAGGAATAAGTACCACCTGCAAGATTAACTACCTTCTTATTTTTCAACAAATATGCCGGGGAAATCCATTGGCTCTCCGTGAAGATTTTTAAAATTTCCACTCCCGGCATCGGGGCAAACACGGTGTCTTCCTGCGATTGTAATGAAATTAATTTATAGATACCCCGAAGGCTCGAGTCTTTGTCATCGGCTGTTTTTAGATTTTTTTCAGGCGCTATGTTGCATGCGGATAAGAGTAATAAAGACCAGATAAAACTTATTTTCATATTATTCAGGGTTTGAGGTTTCGCTGTGGATTATAAAACAGAAGCCAGATATATAAACACTAAACATGATGAAAATCCCGGGAAATAAAAACTTCTCAAATACTTTAATGATTTTAACTATACTAAGAAAAGAATAAAATGAATACAAAGAAAATTTCCTTTTAGGAAATCTGCCATCTCATGCCTTATTTCTTAAAATTTCATTCAGGCATCATTTGTAAGTCATCGAATGAGTGATCACAACATTAAAAATATCCACATAGACAAAATAATTATGCCCAGTATAATTGAAGATATTATATCCTGCTTTTTCCACTTTAAAGCTTCTTCCCCGGGCATATTATCTATGTAGTCTACCTCTTTGCGGTATTTATAAGTAAGACCCCTTAAGTGTATGCTTGCAGGTTTTGGCGTTAATAAACTTATAACGATCATCAGCAGCACATAGAATAGAAAAAGAAAGCCGGCTTCATGTAAGAAATTTATTTGCATAATGTCGTAAAGCAATGACCCAGGTTTAATGGAACCTTCGAATATATCCAGGCCTAATCTTGAGAGTCCGAGAATCCCTCCAACAATTAATGTTATAAATGCCGCAATACCATTTGCACGTGACCATAGAAGCCCCACAAGAAATATAGCTGTAAAAGGTGGAGCTATATATGACTGGACAACTTGTAAATGTTTAAAAATGTCTTTAGAAAAATAACTCATGAAAGAGATCCATACAATAGCGATAATCACTATGACAAGATTCGCTAATTTACTAACCGATACAATTCTGAATTCATTTGCTTTTGGATAAATTTTTTTATAAATATCCAAGGCAAACACAGTGGAGGTACTGTTAAAACAAGCAGCTAAAGAAGAAATCAGCGCGGACAATAAACTGACAATGGCGAGAGCTTTTATTCCTACAGGAAGCACCTCCGAAACCAATGAAAAATACACTTTTCCTTCTACGATAGAGGGCCCGAATTTAAGATAAGCGATCAGGCCTGGCACAAGAAGAAGAATTGAGGGTAATATCATCAGATAACCTCCATATATTGCGCCTCTACGGCTCTGTGAAATATTTTTAGCGCTTAAAACTCTTTGTACCATATATTGATCAGTACACCAGTACCATATCTGTAATATCGGAGCTCCGAAAAGAATCCCTGTCCATGGGTAGCTCGGGCTATCCGCTGGTTTAAAAACCCTAAGGTGTTCCTTGGGAATTTTTGTGAATTCCTCTAACCCTCCGATTTCATATATTCCTGCAATAGTTACAACCACGGCGCAGATAATCAAAACATAAGCATGGAAAATATGTGTGTAAAGTATACCTCTTAATCCGGATGATACGGCGAAAATACCCGTCAGAATAACCAGAACCAGGGCTGAAGTATATTTATCCCATCCTAAAAGTAATTCAAGAAAAATAGCACCGGAAAATAAGGTAACGGCTACTTTGGTAATAACATAAATCAAAATTGAAAATGTGGATACAAACCATCCGCTGTTTTTTCCAAATCTCCTTTCTACAAATTCAGGCATTGTGAAAACCTGGGTTCTGATATAAAATGGTATAAAAAACCATCCAAGTAATATAAGAGTTAAGGCTCCACCCCATCCAAAAATCCCTGCCGCAAAGCCTTCATTGTATCCTGATTCAGCATATCCGATGACATGTTCACTGGAAACTGTTGTGATGAATAAGGATGTACCGATGATGAACCATCCCATATTGCGGCCAGCCAAAAAATGTTGAACCGTACCCTTCTGACTTTTGGAGTACATCAGCCCGACAGCGAATACCAGGATGAAGTATATTCCCAGAATTATGTAATCAATAGTGCCTAAGTCGTTATGCATATTCTAAAGAAAATCGGAAATCACCCTAATATAAATTTAAAAAAGCGGAATATTATTCATTGCCATTTAAAAGAACGAATTAAAAGGTTTCTAATGTGCCGGAGCATCTGATGATTCTGGATCAGATTCAGACGCATGATGAACACTGCCAATACTGGCGGTTAGCCTTATCAGCCGTTTGTAAAGTATCAAAAGAATAACACCAGCCATGAGAGTAAATGTCCCCAAAATTATATACGCATAAATGATATTAGATCCTTTTGAGAAAAACGGAAAAACGAATATGACAATAAACGTTATTCTGAATATCGTATTGGCAACATTGAAAATACTATTAACCCTTCCTGTCAGTTCATTGGGAATAAGATTAAAAAGGTATGAAACACGGAATATTCTGGAACCCGCGTTTGTAAATCCAATGACAAAAGAGATAGCATAAAACAACCATGTTAACTGTGTAAATGC
>DATMOV010000251.1:0-2623 GCA_035568055.1 Cytophagaceae bacterium | reverse complement strand
TTTTCAATCTTTTTGCTTCTTCGGCAACAACTTCTTTAGCCTGCTTTTTAGTAGCTACAAAAAGAACCTTTCTTCCTGAGCGTACAATGTTTTTGATGGTAGCTGAAGCTTCATCAAGAGATGCTAATGTTTTGTTCAGGTCGATAATATGAATTCCATTCTTCTCCATGAAGATATATGGAGCCATTTTCGGATCCCACTTTCTTGTCAAGTGCCCAAAGTGAACACCTGCATCCAATAAATCTTTATATTCTATTTTAGCCATTTGCTTAACTGATGAAAATTAACGTTTGCTGAATTGGAATCTTCTTCTTGCCTTCCTTCTTCCGTATTTCTTTCTTTCAACCATTCTTGAATCTCTGGTTAAGAAGCCTTCCTTCTTGAGAGCAGGCCTGTTGGTAGCGCTTAGCTCGACCATGGCTCT
Organism: Cytophagaceae bacterium; assembly: GCA_035568055.1. GTDB lineage: Bacteria > Bacteroidota > Bacteroidia > Cytophagales > Cytophagaceae > DATMOV01. The sequence goes on along the minus strand of DATMOV010000251.1, from coordinate 2,199 downwards.
TGAAATTGCCATTCTGATCGCCTGTGCCTGACCTGTTACTCCGCCACCTTTTACATTAACAATTACATCGTACTTGCCAACTTCGGTAAGGGTTGTGAAAGGTTGGTCTACCACATTCTGAAGGATCTCAGATCTGAAGTATTCTTTATAAGGCCTTTCATTCACTAGAATATCACCTTTACCCGGAGTTAAATAAATCCGTGCAACCGATGTTTTCCTTCTGCCTAATGCATTTAATATTTCCATCAACGAATATTTTTTTACAGTTTGATACTTTTAGGATTCTGTGCGGTATGAGGATGCTCAGCACCTTCATATATATACAGATTATTGAATAGAGCTCTTCCAAGCCTGCTCTTAGGCAACATGCCTCTTACAGCTTTTTCAATAATGATTTTTGAAGTTTTTTTCTCCATGATCTTCCGCGGCGTGGTAAATCTTTGTCCACCTGGATAACCAGTATGAGAGATATACACTTTATCATCCCACTTTTTACCTGTTAATCTTATCTTGTCAGAATTGATCACAATGACATTATCGCCACAGTCAACATTCGGAGTATAGCTCGCTTTGTGCTTACCTCTGATAATCATCGCCACTTTACTGGCGAATCTTCCCAAAACCTGCGTATGCGCATCAAGTACAACCCATCCTTTATCAACGGTTTCCTTATTGGCATGTATGGTTTTATAACTTAAACTATCCATTATAAACTATCTTTTGTTAACTAAATTAAACGCACGCTTCCCTTAAAAAGGGATACAAAGATAAAAGTTTATTAATTGAAATGCAAATACCTACCACGAATTTATGATCGCACTTATTGATCTATATTCAAGTGGTTGAAAATCTTTATTTTACAAATATTTCTCCAGCTGTTTTACCAACACCGCAAAATCTTTGGGGTAAGGTGCTTCAGCCCTGACCGGTTCTCCGGACAAGGATTTAAATTCCAGCGACCAGGCATGCAGGGCTACTCTTTGTATCAGCGGAAATTCTTCCGTGTCCTTTTTTAGGTTGAATTTTTTCTTGATCTCCGACAAAAATACAAGTGGTCCCCCATACTGAGGATCGCAGACAATAGGCGCCTTTAGCGTAGATAAGTGAATCCGTATCTGGTGCATCCTGCCTGTAACAGGAAAACATTCGATAAGCGTGTGCCTGGCAAAAACTTTAGCGGTATTGAAAATAGTTTCCGCCGGTTTGCCTTTTGCCCTGTCAATTTTTACGGCACCTCCCGAAAGAGATAAGATAGGCAAGTTAACGTGTTGGTTATCAAACTTATGTATTCCATCAGAAACGGCATGATAAATCTTTTTTACTTCTCTGTGCTCAAATTGCATAGAAAGATTACGATAGGCCTCCGGATTTTTAGCTATAGCAAGAATTCCCGAGGTTTCCTTATCCAGCCTATGGCAGATCTGAGCATCCGGTGAATATTCTTTTGCCATCCTGAGGATATTAGCTCCTTCTCCGTTCCTTTCATCCAGTGAAGGAATATCTGAAGGCTTATTAATTAATATATAATCATCATTCTCCAGAACGATGAAGTTTTTGAAATCAACCATTTTCATTAATGACTTTTCCTTTTTTGAGCATGAAGGAAAATATAGTCCCCTCTCCCGGTTTACTGTATACTGAAATTTTTGAATGATGTGCCTCCAGGATATGCTTTACGATGGCTAACCCCAGGCCTGAACCGCCTTTATCTTTAGAACGGCTTTTCTCAATCCTGTAAAAACGCTCGAAGATACGTTTAAGATGTCTTTCTTCTATTCCCGGCCCATCATCTTTGACTGAAACAAAAACTTCGTTGCCTTCAATAGAAAAAGAAACCAGCACTGTTCCCTTCTCTTTACCGTATTTTACAGCGTTAACGATCAAATTAGTCATCACCTGGCCAATTCTCACTTTATCAGCATATACATAAGAAGATTTCGGTGAATACTTATAGAATTTAAGTTTTACATTTCTCTCCTTCGCGGCATTTTCCAGCTGTTCAAATATATCTTCGCTGAGCTTGTAAATGTCAAAATTGCTGTATTGCATTTTGATCTCTCCGATTTCAAGCTGAGAAATAGTGATAAGGTCTTCTACCAGCACATTTAACCCATCCAGGCTGGTAGCAGCTTTGCTCAGAAACCTGTCTCTTACTTCAAAGTCATTGATGGCACCATCAATGAGCGTATGAACAAAACC
>DATMOV010000250.1:0-3446 GCA_035568055.1 Cytophagaceae bacterium | reverse complement strand
GCCATTTTATGCTTTTTCTCATGAGTGAGCTTTTTTGTTTCCCGCTCCTGGGCATAGACATTTGTGAAAGACAGAGCAAAAATAGAAATCAGAATAGTGTAGTTGTGATTCATTATTATTTAATTTCTTTCAATCTTTAAAAAAATCTACAGGGAATTGTCATTTCAGCGGGTACAGGCCTTTTTAAGAAACCATAATAAGTAAGGATAACTTCAAAAGCGCCTATTCTGGCATGGTCATTTACAGTGGGAGATTTCTTTATCTCATTCAGCTTTGAACTGGTAAAGTCATAGCTAAGCCCCAAATCATAATTTTTAAATCTGATGCCGGAACTGATTATGACCGCATCAGCTGCTCTATACCATAAGCCAGCACGGATAATAGTAGACTTATCGGTGTTCAGAGAGTATCCCACAGCTGAACCAATATTGAAATCTATGGCTTTGCTTTGTCTCATGAAAAGAAATCCGGGAAGCAGGCTCACTTTAGAGGTTAACTGATATCGCATCGTTCCCGACCAGGTAAATCTGTGGCTAAGCTTATTAATATCAGGAATGGCCAGAGAGCGGACAAATGATTCTTTTGGTTTTACCAGGTTGGAAAAGGATACTCCTGATTGAAAATCAATATCATTGCTCAGCTTAAATGTATAAACACCACCCAAATTAAGATTTAAATAACCAAAATTAGTTCTTCCCAACGGTTCTCCGGATGATAAGTTTGGGTCATATTGATAACTGCTGATCTGACTTCCAAAAAAAAGGCTGCTATAGTCAATACTTTTCTGAACATAGCCCGTTTGCATACCCACTGAAACTTTATGCCTGTTGGCAGGGTCAAGCACTTTATGATATGCCAAAGAAATTAAAGCGGTATTATTACTGATAATCCCGTCCCCAACCTTATCATTCATCACAAAAATTCCAACCCCTATTTTGTCTTTAGTGCCAACAATAAAATTAACATCCCCGGCAAAAGCTTTTGTCACAAACGCGGAGTTGGCTTGCTTCCATTGATTTCTGTAAATAACAGCTGCTCTGACATCTTGCCTGAAAAGACCTGTTAACGCCGGATTCAAGGTAAGTGGTGAACCATAAAATTGTGAAAAATGTATATCCTGTGCATGAAGATTTAAAAATACGGGCAAAAGGAAAACCATCAGTAAATATCTCATATCATCATGCTAAAAATCCTGCTTATCTTAATAATGTAACTTTACCACTCATCACTATTTCTTTCCCATTAATGGCCAAAGCTTTAACATAGTAAACATAGACACCCAGCGGTTGATCTACTCCATTGTATTTCCCGTCCCAGCTCGCGGCCAGATTTCCATCCCCATCATATACTTTCTGGCCCCAGCGATCAAATACACGAAATTCAGTCATCTTTTCAATTCCCTTATAAAAGGGGAAGAAATGATCATTGTTCTGATCCGCGTTAGGAGTAAATGCATTAGGGAGAATAAAATATAAATTCAGGTCGAGATACATTCTTATCGTATCGATACAGTTAAACTGGTTGTAAACGATCTGGGTAACAGTGGTACTTTTCACAGCTGCGCTGTAAGTATGCTCAGGATTTTTCTTAAGCGGGTCCGTAATCAGCAAAGTGTCTCCATCTCCGAAAATCCATTTCCATTTCACTGCCCCTGCAGACATGTCGGTAAAAAGTATAGGGCTTCCTGTAATAAGCTCATTCGTATTGATCGTAAAACCTGCTGTAGGGTATGGGCGAACATTCGCGACTGCCGTGGTAGTATCAGTGCATTGAGAAACAGAATTGGTAACGATCAGCTTAATATTAAAAGCACCGATGGCAGAGTAGATATGGCTTGGATTTCGTTGTGTTGAAGTTGCCCCATCTCCAAAATTCCATTGCCAGGCAGAAATACTATCGAAAACAAAAGAGGTAGATAAATCCTTAAAGCTGATAGGGAGTCCAAGGCATGTATCAGAAGCGTGAAGGGTTGCTTTGGGATGACGATACATTTTTATGGGAATCGTTGCGCTCCGCGAACAGCCGAATGCAAAATTGAAAATTTTTGCAGTGACATTATAGGTGCCAGAATCTGCATAAATATGGAAAGGCTCAAAGGCACTGGTACTGAATCCATCTCCGAAATCCCAATGCACACTGTCTATAACGACTTCGGGAAATATATTGCAAAAATAAAAAAACTGAGTATTCTGGGTAGCGCAGAATTGGCTCGCACATATAACCGGTGGCGGCAGATTAAGTATCGCGAAATTGGTATTCGGTGATGAAACCACACAGCCATCAGAATTCGTAGCGGTTAAAACGGCATGATAATTGTCATAATCTGTTAAACTTGGAAGAAGCACCACCGGGTTCTGAGCAGTGGCTGAATCTTTCACAATTGGGCCGGCAGAAGGATCATCATAATAAAATTTCCAGTTCCAACTTGTGACAGGGTTACCTATCTTCTTTGATCCGTAAAATCTTGTATTACCTCCCGCACACTGGCCGGATAAAGAGTCTATCCCAACATTAAATGCAGGGAAAATACTAATATTTTTATTGTAGTCTTTTATACAGGTATTATGATTATACTTTACTCTTAACTTAACATTATAAGTGTTCCCCGCAGAGCCGGCTGGATAAATATACGTTCCTGCGAAGGTAAAAATGGTATCAGGTAAATTTGAGTACTGCATTGTTTTCCTGCCTAATTTATATTTGCCACCATTGCCAAAATCCCAGATCAATGAATCGAGATACTGGCCGCTTGGACTTTGAAGATTTAAAGGCTGGCCAAGACATAAAGGACTGGGATTGACCATGAAAATACTGTCTGGAAGAACATGCATCACCTGCTGGGTAATGGAATCCACGCAACCTGTATTATCAGTAACTCTCAATTGAACATTGTAAACCTGGTTACCAGCATATACATGTGAAGGATTCTGAGTGTTGGCAGTGCCGCCATCTCCGAAGGTATAATTCCAGGATACCAAAGGCCATGTGCTCACCGTATTATCAATAAAATTAATTTGGTCAGCAGCCTTACAGAATGGCGTTGTAGCAAATTGAGGAGAAAGAGGCCACGCTACATCAATTACATCAGTGCTGTCACATCCATATTTATCTGTTACTGTCACAGAATATTGACCAGACTTATTGATGGTAATATTGTCGGTCGTTTCACCTGTACTCCATCTGATTTTACGTGGAGGATGCCCCCCATGATTTACTGAATGCAATACTTTTATAGGATTGCTACAATCAAAAGTATAATTGGATTCAAGAATTTTTACATAAGGATTTGCATAGATCGTAATAGGTTTGGTGATAGAATCCTTGCATCCATTCTCATTGATAGCGATCAGCTTCACATTGAAAACACCTGAATCAGGCGGAAAGTCAGGATATCCGGCAGGAAATATAAAATGAAAGGGACTTCCTGGATAATAAGGTGCCAGGAA
>DATMOV010000249.1:0-6841 GCA_035568055.1 Cytophagaceae bacterium | reverse complement strand
CCTGTTGTCTCCACATCCACTCCCTGATTGGTGCGCTGCTGGCCTCCGTTGTTGATCGCATCATTGTCATGATAAGCTATCCCTTCTCCTCCGTCGTCATAGTTTTCCGCTTCTATAGTACCTGGGATGTTGGCAGGATTTCCGTTGTAGGGAATTGAAGCATTATCAAAATATATCCAGTTTAAATCGAATCCTCCATTTCTGAATACCAGATAAATATTCTGTACTCCGATTGCTCCTGTCAGATTACAAGGAACGGTAATCCAGTTCTGCCATCCATTGGTTCCAGGTACAGTGATAGTCCCTAACAAGGCCCCTGTCAAACTACCCGATCTTATTTCTATAGATCCGATGGCCGGAGTACTCGCATAACTGGCAACTCTCATTTCCATGATTGCCGCCCCTGTACCGAAATTTACATTGTTGTAAAAAGTATAATCACCATTATCTATAAAGTCAACATCCAGATTTCCGTTTACATCTCCGGTAGTCTCAGTTTGAATGCCGCTTTGTCCGCTGTAGCTTTCTGCCTGAATTGTTGTAGCAGTAGACGTTCTGTTTAGAACTGTCAAATGTTGTGTAGCAGGTACGGCCACATTATAACTGTTATTACCAGACTGAGTGGCCATAATGGTACAAGTACCCGCACCGACGGCATGGATCTTTCCGTTGCTTATGATTGCAACGCCTGCATCAGAACTGGTATAGGTGACCGGTAATCCTGAACTAGCCACTGCATATGGATTGGCATCTGCATCTCCAATCCATATAACGGATACTGGAGGTATTGTCATTGTCTGGCTTTGCTTTCCGTCTGGTAATACAACATAGGATGCTCTCGAAGAGGGTACTACAGTAAACTGACTGATATTCGTCCCGTTGCTCACAACTCTGACACTGGTGTTATTAGGCCCCTGTAATTTATAATCTACACTCCAGGTAGATGGCCAGCTGGGTAATACATAGATAGAATCATTTACATTCTGCATCACCATATTCTGAAGCGATGTCATCAAAGCACCTCCGTTATCCAGGTCTGGTATATAATCAGAAGCAGGGCCCCAGAATGCAGGGAATCTTACCTGCGGATTGGTTTCATTTGCTTCGGTAATAACACCTGCTTTTGCAATATCAGTAAGCTTGAGCAATGCTGCCTGCATTGGATCCTGTCCCCAGCAATTGCCAAATTTAAATTTCCTGTTGGTAAATGTTGTGATGCCGACATTCAGATTGGGTCTTCCTACTCCATATATTTTATAAGGAAATACAGTATAACATTCAGGATTTTCCAGATTATTAGCTTGGCCATAAATCTGAGCAGGCAATACTGCTGTACTGTCGCTGTTCATTGGAATAGGCGGCAAAGCATTAAAGCAATTTGTCCACTCCGTTTTTAATGTTGATGTAATAGAAGGGGAATTTAATGCCTGTAATCTTGGTATAGTGTATCGTAAGCCTGCGATATAATCAGTAGGATTGGTACAGCCCCAATACGTCTCAATGGCGTTTGCAGGATCAAATTTTATCTTTCCATTTACTCTGGGCCAGTGCTGGTCAAAGAAACGGATTACCTGTGTTGAATAAGGTGCTATATAATTTGTAATGAAAGAAGCGTCTTTGGTATAATCGTAATAATCGAGCATCTGCGCAAGCGTTTCCAATGCACCCTGGTAATGATAACGAATATAACTATTGCTGGCAGTGGTCGATGTATTGCCCCATCCCCAATCGTCTGCGATATACAAGCCAAACATGTTATAGGTTTCCGGGAAAAATGCTCCTCCATGATTATAATACTTACTGGTGACGGCCTGCTGAATGCCTAACATATTCATATATTGATTGAACCATGGTATCATTAGATCATAGTCTCCTGAACCAAGCAAAGGCCAGTATAGATGCCGGGTGTTCTGATGCCAGTAACCAGGTCCCCACATACGATAGTCTCCATTAAATCCTCCATAATCAAAAGTGAATGTGCCGCCATTAAATTTAATCGGATACTGCCCCCGGCCCTGACAAGCTTCCATAAAGCGTTGCAGCAAGTATCCCCTTGTAACCTTTACAGCGTCCGCATCTCCTGATACAAAAATCCAGCTTCTGTTCCAGAATGCATCCCACCATGTACAATGATTAGAATATGCAGTAACAATATCAGTCTGATCAATCTTATTTACCTGTGCCGCAAGCTGACTATCCCATAATGCGCCGGTACTGGTTTGTGCAGTATATGGATAGACAGATAAAGTAAAGCTATTTCCGGAAGTTGATTGTAATACAGAATCATTCTTTACGGTAAAATTGGTTCCTTTTACAAATGCGCCAAAAGTTCTGTTTATATATGGATCAGGATAAGCAGCATCTAAGCCTGTTAGATTTTCTGCATTTAAAATAGTCTGGTAGGGAGAAGTAGTATTTCTATGATACCATTCAATTCCTGAACTCTTCGATACTTTTACATCTGCACTCTCAGTCAAGGAACTAATGCCGTTCACACCTCTCACACTGGCATCTATGGGGGAATTATTATTAAACGTGTGAGCGACAGGCCGGAGAATTTCTGTTTTACAACTCATTGTATAATTGTGGTCACCGTTCGTTTCAACATGAAGCAAGCCGTTATTGGCATCGATCCATATTCTTATAGTAACCTTTCCACCTGTGTTTCCTGCTGTAATATCGATTTCCCCTTTATAAAGATTTAAAGTCTGATTAAAAGATTGTCCTACTGTGAAAGGATTAGGGGAGAAATTCATCCGTATCCTTCCAACCTTAAGTAATCGTGTCGCATCACTCCATGTATCCGACTTACCGATGTACATCATCAGATCACCATTCTTTTCCACCCATACATTTGCCGTAATATCACCATTTCCAATCGGCATAGAAGCCGCTGAACCTGTTGTACTCGAGCTATCCCAGGAAACACTATACGAGTTCAATTTTGCCTGTACATCAGATGGCAATGTTTGTGCCTTTAGTTGCGAATACCACAAAATAAAAAATAGAGACAATAAATAAAAAACATAGCTTTTTATCTTTGTCATTACCCTGTTATCAGCATTATATTTTTTCATATTCTTATTTGTATGCTTTAAGAAATAAACTTTAAAACATTATTCAACGTAAATAAATACAATAGAGAGTCGGATATTCAAACTTCAACAATGGTATTAAATAAATTTTTTTTGTTAAAAAAACTATTTTCAGAAAACAAAGGCTATAAATCTGAAAAAAATATCAATAATTGCAGGAAGAATGTTATACAACATACTTTATATCAGTAACGTGGTATTAAATAAATCATAAAAAATATTAATTGGATATTAATTTTTAGGGCTTGCGTGATGATCTCCAAACAGGAATCAAAATGGATAGCTATCTTGTTTATTCTATTTAAAGTTCTAAACTTCTCCCGCACATATTTATAGCGAACGCAAGAATCGGTTACAAGAACGAAAGGGATGAACAAAAAAGATCAATTATTGTCCCAAGTAAAGATGCTCCATTAATTGTTGAAGCTTTTGAGGAAATGGCAAAAGGCCTTATAACACAAAAAGAACTTTATCTCAAACTAAAGGAAGGGGCTTAAGTGTAGTCCAAATAATTTCTATGAAGCATTAATAAATTATGTCTATTGTGGGAAAATCTTTGTTCCTGCTGCTAAAGATGAACCCGAACATATTGTCCAGGGAATTCACGAACCGCTCATTAGTAAAGGGCTTTTTACAAGTGTTCAGGATGTATTATTTGAAAGAAAGCGTAAAAGACCAGCGGTAAATGTTACCTGTAGAGAAGAAAATTACCACTACGGGGGGCCTTCAATGTCCAAGGTGTGGCAGAAGTCTAACCGGAAGTGCATCAAAAGGGAATGGTGGTAAATATTTCTATTACCATTGCAATGGTGGTTGCAAAGAAATGTTTAAAGCAGATGAAGCCAATGAAATATTTGTAAAAGAATTAAGAAAGCTGAGAGCGAGTAGCGAAGTCCTTGAAGCATATTACGAGGCTCTCAAAGAAAAATTCAGTCAATACCAGAAAGACAACAGCAAAGTAATTCAGAGAATGGGTGAGGAAATTAAAAAGCATGAAGCAAGAATAAAAAATGCTCAGCTTTTAATGATCGACCAGGATATTGATATGGCAGAATACAGATCAATAAAAAAAACTTGCAAAGAAGGTATTAACAAATTGGCAAAGGAGAAGGCGCAGCTTGAAAGCACTGATAGCGATTATGTGGAGTATATAGGATATGGCGTGGAGGTCTTGAAAAAGATTGATTACTCCTATGAAAAAGCAGACTTGCTGGTCAAACATAAGATCATTGGTTCGATATACCCAGAGAAGTTGATTTTTGAAAATAAAAAATATCGAACCAAGCGGATCAATTCAGTAGTGGAGCTTATAACGCACAAAAACAGTAAGTTACTTGGGCATAAAAAAGACTGAATGAAAATTTGATCATTCAGTCCAGTATGGTGGGCCCTGCTGGAATCGAACCAGCCACCCACAGATTATGAGTCTGTTGCTCTAACCGAATGAGCTAAGGGCCCGTTTTTAAAGTTTTTATTCCTTAAAACGTTTCTCTAAAAGAATCATCAATACTTTTATACTGTATATGATGGTTGAATTTGGGAGTGCAATTTTACATATTTGCATACAAATTACCAAAATAATATTTGAGTGGACCTTACCGGTATTAAAAACCTGATCTTCGACCTCGGAGGAATCATCATCAATATTGACTTTCAGCTCACTTTTGAAGCTTTTGCCGAAGCTTCCGGGATGGATGTTATCGGCATGATCAAAAAATTTGAGGACGAAAAGATCTTCAGCCGCTTTGAAAAAGGAGCGCTAACAGAAAAAGAATTAAGATTTCTTATCAATAAAGAATTAAACACTTCCCTTTCAGATGAAGCCTTTGACCAGGCATGGAACGCTTTACTGAAAGATATACCACCGGAAAGGATAGAAATGCTTAAGGAATTGGGCAGAAACTACAGACTATTTCTTCTTAGCAATACCAATAGCATTCATATAGCGGCCGTGAATAAAATTCTATATAAAACCTCCGGCATTGAAAAGCTGGATTTGCTCTTTGAAAAAGTTTATTACTCACATGAGATCGGAATGGCTAAGCCTGATATTAAAATTTATGAGCATGTACTGAAAGAGAATGGCCTTAAAGCTTCTGAAAGCCTTTTTATAGACGACAACGCTGAGAATATCAAAGGAGCCTCAAAGGCAGGGCTAAAGACACTACATGTGAAATTTCCGGAAGAATGTATAACTGATCATCTATATGGAAGAAGAAAATAAGCTGAAGAAATATTCTATCCATATCGGGTTGTTCATCCTGACTCTATTCACTACAACGCTTGCAGGTAAGGATTGGATGGGGCTGACAGACATTTCCTGGTGGGACGGTTTCTTTAAAGGAATGGAATATTCTATTCCTTTTCTTGGTATACTCACCATTCACGAATTTGGCCATTACATAACAGCACGTAAGTATGGAGCAAAGGTTTCGCTTCCATATTTTATTCCTTTTTATTTTCCTTTTATTAATACTTTTGGAACCTTTGGCGCTTTTATAAGAATATTGAGCGCTCATAAAAGCCGTACCGAAGTTTTTGACATCGGCATAGCCGGCCCGCTGGCGGGGTTTATAGCGGCTATGATGCTTTTATTCTATGGCTTCACTCATTTGCCGGAACCTGAATATATATACAAGGTTCACAAACAATATCAGGAATTCGGCCTGGATTATCCAAAGCATGTTTATAATTATGAATTTGCCGTCAAAGAGCATCATGAAGCTTTTAAAACAGACTCTCTGAATTTTGAAAAGCAACAGGATGAAGATTCATTGAAGTTCGTGACGGAGCAACGCGCAAAAGGAAATAACAACAGCGTTATCTTCAATAAGAAAAAATATGAAGGCGGCCGCCGCTTTGAAGCTTATCCTGTTTATTCTACACTGACAGTGGGGAAGAATCTGATATTTCTATTCTTTGAAAAACTCATAGCGGATGACCCGGCTTTAGTGCCTAACAAATATGAGCTGTTTCACTACCCGTTTATCTTTGCCGGCTACCTGGCTTTATTTTTTACCGCCTTTAATTTATTCCCCATAGGGCAACTCGATGGCGGACATATTATTTACGGACTGTTCGGAACAAAATACCATCGCATTATTTCAGTGTCTGTTTTTATAAGTTTTGTATACCTGGCCGGTGTTGGAATTTTCAGAAATAATGTTTTTGCTAATGCCTTTGCTTCAGTGAGTGAGTTGCTGATCTTCGCACCGCTTTATATTTATCTTCTTTATCTTATCTTCTCTAAAATTACTGATCATCAAACCACCAATCTGATGATCGCGGTATCTGTTTTCGCGGCACAATTTTTTACTGAATTTATTTTACCGGAATTCAAAGGATTTAATGGCTGGTTTCTGTTTGCCTTCCTCATCGGCAGATTTTTGGGAGTAAACCATCCGGAAGCTTATGATGAAAGTCCGATAAGTCTCAAAAGAAAAATTCTGGGCTGGATCGCCCTGATTATTTTTGTACTTTGCTTTACGCCTCAGCTTTATGATGTGGAGTTGATGGTGAAACAATAGCTTAAAAAGAGAGTTTTAGTTTTTGACTCTCTTTTTCTATCTGCTTATTACAATCTTCTTGACCCCCGAGGCATTCTTGTTGGCGATCCGCATCAGGTAAAGCCCTTCGGGAAGGGAGGATGCATCCAGATCTTTGATGTCATTGCCGTTAAATTGTTTTTCCAGCATTACGCGGCCAGAAAGATCAGTAATACTTATTTTATCTATATCTCCGGAGAT
>DATMOV010000248.1:0-21909 GCA_035568055.1 Cytophagaceae bacterium | reverse complement strand
ATTCAATGGCTCTACTAACCCGGCTTTATATCTTCAGATCATCACGCATACAACCGACCTGACCTGGTATCATAAAAGCACAAAAAAAATTAGCGGCAGCATAGGATTAAATGGTATCACGCAGGGAAACGTGAGAGCGTTTGAATTTCTGATACCCAATTTCAGAAATTACGGGGCAGGAATATTTGTCATTGAAAAATGGAAGAAGAATCGGTTAACCATTGAAGGCGGTGTACGATATGATTATCGCTGGCTCAGGGCTTACATGCTTGATAATAACACAGCCAAGATAGTTACGCCAACTTATCAGTTTAATAACGTTACCGGTACGTTGGGAATGCTTTATTACCTGAGAGAGAATCTAACTTTCACTTCAAACCTTGGAACTGCATGGCGATCGCCAACAGTCAGTGAATTATTTTCGAATGGAGTTCATCAGGGCGCAGCTTCTTACGATATAGGCAACCCGAATCTTAAATCTGAAAGAGCTTATAATTTTAATGCAGCCATTAATTATTCCGGAAAGAAAATTAATGGAGAGATAGGTTTCTACAATAATCAGATCAATAATTACATTTATTCAAAACCCGATCTTCAATTTATTCATACTGTGCGCGGAGCATTTCCGACTTTCACTTACACACAGGTGAATACAAGATTCAGAGGGGTGGATTTACTTGCTTCTTATAAAATAAGAGATTCCTTAACATTTACTTCTAAAGCCGCTATGATCTGGGCATATAATCAAACCATTCAAGACTACCTGGTATTTACTCCTGCCAACAGATTTGAAAACAGCTTGAAATACAATGTTGGCAGCCTGGGGAAAATAAAAAGTATTTATTTCAACCTGACTAATATTTACGTAGCACATCAAAGGCGCGTACCGCCTAACAGTGATTATACAAATCCTCCGGCAGCTTACACCTTGTTTAATGCTGATCTTGGTTTTGATCTCGTGATCGGCAGACAAGTGCTGAATGTAAATTTTTCAGCCACTAATATTCTCAATGCTTCTTACAGGGATTACCTCAACCGTTTTCGGTATTTCACGAATGATGTCGGCAGAAATTTTATTATAAGATTAAAAGTTCCATTCAACCTTTTACAGAAAATTTTTTTTAATGAAAATAATGTTAAACAATAAACTCTATAAATATGTCAAAATTTAAAAATCAATTAATGGTTTGTGCAGCAGTCTTAATGCTTGCTGCATGCAACAAAAAAGAAAAGGCAGTGGCACCAACAATTTCTAATGAGGCGCTTACCACTGTTCAGTTGGTTCTTATCAATACTGCTAGTCCCTTTGATAAAGATACCGCCACATGGCAGCAGCTATTGGATGTGAATGGTAATCCACTTCCCGAAGATACTTCTAAAGCCATACTCAATCTTCATGCGGGTACCACATACACGGCACAGGTGCTCATGTATGATAAGACACAAACCCCAGCTACGAATGTATCGGACGAGATTAAGCAAAGAGCCAATTATCACTTGTTCTTTTTCCAGCCTACGCCAATATCTCCTTCCAATTATGTGATAAGCACAACCACTACCAATATTCCGGGAACTGTTACCAGTGCTTCGGGGCCATATCTGAATCTTACCGTCAACCGTACGGATTATGACACCAATAATCCTCCCATGCAGGTTGGCCTTACAGATAATTTCGTTACAGGTGCAGCTAGTGATGGGCATTTGCGGGTAGTGATGAGGCATCAGCCGAATGTAAAGAACGGCACTTATGATCCAGGCTCTTCGGATGCGGACATCAGCTTTCGTGTACATATTTATTAATCATAATAACCTTTAAAATAAAACTCATGAAAAACATTAGATATACCATACTCGTAATTTTTTCTTTATTTCTATTTCAAGATCTGAATGCCCAGGATAAAGGTAAGAGCTTTATCGGGATTTCATCCGGCCTTGCTTTTCCCACAGGTCAATTTGCAAAAAGCGATTACGGAACATTCGGTCATGAAAATGATAAAGCAGGATTTGGCAAAACAGGATTCAATATAACATTGGATGGCGCTTATTACTTTCTTCCCAAAATAGGCTGGGGAGGCATAGCTTCTTTTATGGATCACGGAGGTTTAAACAACAGTGACGTAAATAAACTTGCTGCCGGATATACCGATGCTTTCGGCGTTGCTGAGTCAACTGTGGAAGCGCAGGGCAGATACAGAACGATAAATTTGATGACAGGCCCTTATTTATCTTTTCCACTGAAAAAATTTACGTTGGATTTCAGGGCAGTTGCGGGAGTGGTAAAAAGTTTATCAACACCAACAATCACTGTAACGCTTGAAGATCAATCCACCTTTACTCAAAGAAGCTCAACCGCCGCCGCTTTCGGATGGCAGGCAGGTGCCGGAGCAAGATATGCCTTATCTAATACTTTCTCATTATCACTTCGTGGAGATTATTTTCAAACTTCAGGAATAAAAATCAGCAATGATAACAGGACAAACAATGCTGGGAGACTTGTAACAAAGCAGCCTTTGGCGGGAATTAATATTGCAATTGGAGTATCATATAGTTTTAGAAATAGAAAATGAAGAGAGAAGAGAGTTGTCAACTTTATTTAAGTAAGCAATCTGCTGTTTAAATAATTCTTCTAAAATGATCAGCCCTGGATTTAATAAGAAAAGTTGACAACTCTAAATCCTTAACAGCAGTGGAAAGTCATCCGATGACTCCATCAGAAAGCTTATTAAACGAGCGACAGATTGCAGTCATCGGATGACTATACGATGCTACCTTTCTCCCAGCTCCTTCGGTATCTGATGACATAAGCGAACAGAACATTTCAATCCTGCAGGTGATTATTAAAATAATACTGGCATTCATATTTTCTATTATCAACTAAAATCGATAACTTTACCCGGCAAATAAGTAACCCTAATTTATTTGCCATGTCCTTAGATCAATCCAAATTCCTTTTTGAAGCGCTCACCTACGATGATGTGCTTTTATTACCCGCATATTCCGAAATTCTACCGCGGGATACTGACACCACCACCTTTCTTTCACGGAATATCAAATTAAACATTCCCCTGGTATCCGCCGCGATGGACACAGTCACCGAATATGAGATGGCAATTGGCATGGCGCATCTTGGGGGGTTGGGATTCATCCATAAGAATATGTCAATCGCAGAGCAGGCTGAGCAAGTTAAAAAAGTTAAAAGATCCGAAAGCGGGATGATTCTGGATCCTATAACCTTAACGGAAGATGCCACGCTTCGAGATGCTCAGGCTATTATGAATAACAATAAAATCGGTGGTATTCCTATTGTGAATGGAAGCGGAAAATTAACCGGAATTCTTACTAACAGAGATCTTAGATTTCAGAAAGACCCTTCAAGAAAAGTTACTGAAATCATGACCAAAGAAAATATCATCACTGCCGATGAAGGAATAGACCTGCTAAAAGCCGAAGGGATTTTGCAGGAATATAAAATTGAAAAACTTCCCGTCATTGATAAACAAGGCAGGCTGAAAGGCTTGATCACCTACAAAGATATTTTAAAGAAAAAGGATCGCCCGAATGCCTGTAAAGATAGCTTTGGCCGCTTAAGAGTGGGTGCGGCAGTAGGTGTAACCAATGATATACTTGAGCGGGTGGATGCCCTGAAAAAAGCCGGTGTAGATGTGATAAGCATAGATACTGCCCATGGCCATTCAAAAGGTGTTATCCTCGCATTGAAAGAGGTAAAGAAAAAATTCCCGGGCCTTGAAGTAATCGTAGGAAATGTGGCGACCGGTGATGGAGCAAAAGCCCTGGCGGATGCTGGTGCTGATGGCGTAAAAGTAGGGATCGGGCCTGGCAGTATTTGCACCACCCGTGTCATCGCCGGTGTTGGTATGCCCCAGTTATCTGCCGTTTATGAATCTGTAAAAGCGCTGGCCGGAAGCGGCGTGCCTGTTGTTGCTGATGGCGGTGTGCGTTTCTCAGGTGATATAGTAAAAGCGATTGCTGCCGGTGCTAATACCATTATGGTGGGCTCCATGCTGGCAGGAACAGAGGAGGCACCGGGGGAAGTAACAATTTTTGAAGGAAGAAAATATAAATCATACCGTGGAATGGGTTCTCTGGAAGCAATGGAAGATGGCTCCAAAGACCGCTATTTCCAGGATGCCGAGGAGGACGTTAAAAAACTAGTGCCTGAAGGGATTGTAGGAAGAGTTCCATTTAAAGGAAAAGTTTCTGAGGTCATTTACCAGATGATTGGAGGCTTAAAAGCCGGTATGGGATATTGTGGTGCCATAAACATCGAGACGCTGAAAAAAGCGAAGTTTGTAAAAATTACAGCTGCGGGCGTCCGGGAAGGCCATCCTCATGATATACAAATTACCGGAGAAGCGCCGAATTACAGCAGATAATAATTATATTGAGATCTAAATAAGTAGCATGCTGTCTGTAAAAGATTTTTCCAGATCGTATTTAATTTTAAGTGTTTTCTGCTGGCTGTGCCTTGTCTGCTGTAATCTATACTCAGTACACCAGATCACGGAGAACAGGGATATTACCATACCTTATAGTTTCACCAACCTGGTACTCGTTCTATTATTCATTTTTTCATTTCTCTCTTTTAAAATTTATATCGGCACCAGACGTGGAAATAATTTCATAGAATATCTTTGGCAGGCTTTCAGCATCGGCGCATATACTATTCTTATATCACTTTTTGTAAAATTCTTTCTCTACATCACCGAAAACAGCACTTTCGCGGGCAACCTATTGCTCACAAATCTTTTTTATCATCTGAATATCGCTCTGATGATCATTTTTCTCGCCAACGGCTTTTACGTCTGGAAGAAAATGATACTATATCAGAAATCAAAGATCACACATATTCTCTGGCATGTCTTTGAATACCTGGCCCTGGCGAGTATTTTTACCAACTTTATTTTTATTGATATCCTGAGCCTTACATTCGTTATCGGCTCTTCTCCTCTTCTTATACTGGGACTGGTTCTGTCTTTTAACCTGAAATGGGTTGCCTTTCTTAATTATAAACAGAAATGGCAAAGTATCGCCCTGGTCTTCCTGATAATTCTTATTAGCAGCACTTTTCTGCAGCAGATCTATGAGAACTACTCCAACAAAGAACTTATTCTCAACCTCGGGGATAATGTATTTGTGCTCGCTATCTTTTCATTCATTCTCCTGAATTGTTTTACCAGCCTGCTTGTTCTTTTTTTCAACCTACCTACCTCTTCTGTGTTCGAGCAGAAATTTGGAGAGGTAATGATATTTCAGAAGCTAAGCCAGTCAATCCAGATTGGTGATAAGGAAGAAGAAGTATACTCTGTATTGCTCGACAGCAGCTTAAATACAGTACTTGCTGATGGTGCATGGCTTGAGATTGTGGATGAGAAAGGAAACTTCAAAGCCTTCCTGAACAGGAATATTGACGAGTTTGATATTTTTGAGATAAAAAAAGTGTTAAGAAAAAATGACATCAACATTACCACAGAGCCTCAGTATATCAAGAATATAAAAACTTATAAGCATATAGAGAGGATCGGTAATATTACTTTTAAATCCATCCTCATTATTCCTCTTTCATCACACAATCAGCGCCTGGGTACACTGGTATTATTGAAAAATCTTCACGATGGCTTTGATAAGGAAATGGTGGATATCGTATATACTTTCGTAAGCCAGGCGAGTATTGCTATCAAGAATTTCAGATTGATTAACGAGGCTGTAGAAAACGAGCGCTATAAAGAAGAACTGAAGATTGCCAAGGATGTGCAGAGAAGTCTTTTTCCCGAAAACCTGCTTGTAAACAGTAATCTTGAAATGAGCGCCTTTTCAAAAGCCGCAGACGAGGTAGGAGGCGACTATTATGATGTTTATCAGATCAGCGAAGATAAGATGGCTATTGTACTGGGTGACGTTTCGGGCAATGGAACCAGCGCGGCTTTTACCATGGCGCAGATGAAAGGGGTATTTCACAGCCTCATTCAGCTTGATATTCCGGCCGACCAGTTTATGAGCTATGCCAATAATGCCCTCAGCCGGACCTTAGAAAAAAGTATATTTATCACCCTCACATTATTTATAGTTAATATAAAAGATAAAATATTTCAATTTGCCCGGGCGGGTCATTGCCCTCCGCTTTTTTATAGAGCAGCAGACAATACATGTTCTTATTTGAGAAATAAAGGACTTGGGTTGGGTATCATCCGGAACAGGGAATATAGCAAGCATATTGAAAAACAAGATCTGTCCTATGGAGAAGGAGATATCATCGTTCTTTATACTGATGGGATCACAGAGGCTATGGACAATACTCAGGGTGAATTTGGATTTGAAAGGCTCAGCGAAGTTGTTTTATCTAACCATAATTTAAGTACCAAACACTTGAATGACAAGATTATCGAAGAACTTTATAAGTTTACAGGAACGGAACAATTAAACGACGATTATACATTACTTATAATAAAATTTATTTAATTTTAAAAACTTTACACCCTAAACCCCCGTAAGAACAGCAAATGAAAATCACTTCAGACAAAGATCAGGAATATTTTGTGATAGGGATTGATGGTGATCTGGATGCCAGCTCATGTATTATATTGGACAAAGCCATTTCTGAGGCTATTACCAAACATGAAAAAAAGATTATCATCGATTGTAGCCGGCTGAACTATATTTCTTCAGCAGGTTTGGGTGTTTTCATGTCATATTTGCAGGATTTTGAGAACAACCATATTTCTATGGTGTTATATAATTTAAGCGAGAAGGTGAAAAATGTATTTCAGATCCTGGGGCTTGACGAATTGATAAAAATTGTAAAAACAAAGGATGAAGCGAAATCTGTTATTAATGGATAAAAATATTAAAGTTAGTTGTTCAACAAAAAACCTTAAAGAGATCAGGGATTTCGTGAGTGATACGCTCGTGGAATATTCTGTTCCGGAAATGGAGATCAATATGATGGTATTGGCAATCGATGAAGTATGTGCCAACCTAATCATTCATTCTAATCATTGCAATGAAAATCAACACATTGAACTTAAAATAAAGGATGAGTCGCAAGGGGTTTCATTTGAGATCTCAGATGAAGGCGAGCCATTTGACCAATCTACTTACAGGGAACCTGATATTCATAATCTTATCAAAGAAAAGAAAAAAGGCGGCATCGGCCTGATGCTGGTCAAAAAAATCATGGATAGCATAGAGTTCACCAAAGAAAATGATCATACCATCTGCAGACTCTTCAAAAGAGTCAATTATGCGAATTAATTCTTAATACCGGCAACTTTATTTTTTGAGTAGAAAGTATAGGGCTATTATAAACGATAGCCTGATTAATTTATAGCCATCAAACCTTTCTTTCCTTTCTGCTTGTAAACCCTATCTTTACCTGATTGTCCCATTTTTTCCAATCCAGTATAATATATAAGCAAAAAATCGTTAAAATTGTACCTTAGTAAATTATTGTATCTACAGTTTTTAAGAATTTATGAAAAAGATATCCTTTTTAGTTATTACTGCTTTACTGCTTTTTTCAGGTTGCAAGTTGTCAAAGAAGAGCCAGACTATAGAACCAATTATTGAAACTATAGGTGGGACTCCGGTTTATGTTTCTGAGTTTTCTTATGTATATAATAAAAACAACGCAAGCAACCCTGATGCTTATACCAAAGATAATATCAATGAATACCTGAACTTGTATACAAACTTTAAGCTCAAAGTAAGAGAAGCAGAAGCAATGGGGCTTGATACTTCAGCCTCCTTTAAAAAAGAGCTTGAAGGCTATAGAAAACAGCTAGCCCAACCTTATCTGACAGAAAAATCTGTGACTGACCAGCTTACTAAAGAAGCTTATGAAAGAATGAAAGAAGAGATCAATGCCTCCCATATACTTCTTACTGTGAGCCCCGATGCCGAACCCAAAGACACCCTCGCTGCATACAACAAGCTCATGGATATAAGAAAAAAGGCAATGAATGGCGAGAACTTTGAAAAGCTAGCTGTTGAATATTCCCAGGATCCATCGGCAAAACAAAATAAAGGAAACCTGGGCTATTTTACAGCCATGCAAATGGTTTATCCTTTTGAATCGGCGGCGTATAACACTAAAAAAGGAGAGGTTTCAATGCCTGTGAGAACAAGGTTCGGATATCACCTGGTAAAGGTAAATGACAGAAGAAAATCTCAGGGACAAGTAAAAGTTGCTCATATCATGGTAAGAGCAACCACAGGACTTCCACAAAGTGATTCTCTCGCTGCCAAAGAGAAAATCGATGAGATTTATAGCAAGCTTAAAGCCGGGGAGGAATGGAATGCCCTGGTCGCGCAGTTCTCTGATGATGCTTCTTCTAAAAATAAGAATGGAGAGCTTCAATGGTTCTCAGCTGGAAGAATGATACCATCTTTTGAAGAAGCTTCATTTGCTTTGCAGAAACCTGGTGACATTTCAAGCCCTATCCAGACACCTTACGGATGGCATATTATCAAATTACTGGAGAAAAAAGAACTTGAAAGCTTCCAGCAGATGGAGCCTAACATTAAATCTAAAGTCAGCAAAGACAGGTCTGAAATTAACAAAGCAGCATTGATCAGCAGGCTGAAAAAGGAAAATAATTTTATTGAATATCCCAAAGCTCTGGATGCCGCTCTTGCCATGGCCGACTCTTCTTTACTACAGGGCAGCTTCAAAAAAACAGCTGAGGCAAAAAATAACCAGCCCTTATTTGAGATAAACAAGAAAAAATACAACATCAACGATTTCTTCGCCTACATCAAAGACAAACAGAAGGTGAGAAGAAACGCCACTCCAAGCCAATATATGAGGGTGCTTTATTCCGAGTATGTAAATGACCAATTGATCTCTTATGAAGAAGCACATCTGGGCGAAAAATATCCCGACTACAGGATGCTCGTAAAAGAATACAGGGACGGTATACTTTTGTTCCAGTTGATGGATGAGAAGGTATGGTCCAAAGCTATTGAAGATACTGCTGGCCTAAAGAGCTTCTTCAATAAAAACCGCGATAAATATAAATGGGATTATCGTGCACACGCAACGATCTTCAATCTTGCAGATAAAGCGTCCATTGAAAAACTGAAATCAGAACTTAAAAAAGGTTTATACAAAGTGAATGATTTTAAATTCGATCATATATTTTTTGCTGAAGGTAAATATGACCTCACTGACGAAACAAAAAAAGCCATTGACAATGTATTGCCTCAGCTTGGCCGTGACAAATCACAGATAATTGAAATTTCTGCCAGTGCCGATTACAGGGAAGCTACGGGTAAAAATGCCGACATTTCTAAAAAACGCGCCGTGGCAGTAAAAAATTATCTTATCAGCAAAGGCTTGGATTCAGCGGCTATCATTATAAGAGATATGGGCAAAGCAGCTAAAAGATCTGTAGATAAAGAAAGGGCAATGGACAGATTCGCATTTATTGCTTTATATTCTAAATCCTTGAAAACACTGGAAAAAAACTTCAATGAAAAAGCGCCGCTTACACTTCAGGCAACAGAAGGAGTTTTCCAGAAAGGCGAGAATGAAATTCTGAAACAGATAGAATGGAAAGCCGATTCTTTTACTGTCGATAAAGACAGCAGAGCTTATTATATCATCATATCTAAGATTGATGATCCAAGGCAAAAGACTTTCGAAGAGGCGAGGGGCCTTGCTATTTCTGACTATCAGCAATATCTGGAAGAACAATGGCTCATTGAGCTAAAGAAGAAATACCCTGTGGTCATCAATCAGGTAGAAGTTCAGAAGCTTGAGCGTAAATGAGATATTTTCTTTTTGTAATATATATATTCATTATCCCATTCACAGGCAATAGCCAGGTGCTTGATGAGATCATCGCGAAGGTCGACAATCAGATCGTGCTCAAATCTGAGCTGGAAATCGCCTACATACAGATAATATCCACCGGACAGCAGGTTGATAAATGCAATGTGCTTGAAACTCTTATTATCAATAAGCTTCTCCTTGCTAAAGCAGAAATAGACTCTGTAACTGTTGATAAAGAAACGGTGAATGAGCAGCTGGATCGCAGAATGGCCTATTTTATTCAGCAGGCAGGTGGAGATGCCAGCCAGCTGGAAGCTCATTTTAATAAGTCTCTCGATGACCTGAAAAGCGACTTGCGGAAATCCGTCAAAGAGCAAATGATCACACAAAAAATGCAGGAAAGCATCACCGGCAAAGTCAAGGTCAACCCTTCGGAAGTGAAAAAGTTTTTTAATGGAATCCCTTCAGACAGCCTTCCATTAATTACTACTGAAGTTGAGGTTGCCCAAATCGTCAAAATTCCTCAGGTCGGAAAAAATCAGAAAGCCATCGCGAGGGCTAAGCTTGAAGACATAAAAAAAAGGATCCTGAAGGGTGAGAATTTTTGTAAGCTCGCTCAGCTTTATTCAGAAGATCCGGGTTCGGCAAAAAATTGCGGCGAGCTTGGCTGGTTTAAAAGAGGCGAACTTGTCCCCCCCTTTGAAGCAGCCGCGATGAAACTAAAGCCAGGAGAATATTCAGATATTGTTGAATCAGACTTTGGCTTCCATTTTATTCAATTGATAGAGAGAAGAGCCAATGAATATAATTCAAGGCATATCCTGGTAAAACCTAACAGCTCAACCCGCGATGTGGGAGAGGCGGAGCATTTCCTTGACAGTATCCGCCTTCTGATTATGAAGGATAGTATGTCTTTTGAAAAAGCTGCCAATAGCTTTTCCGGAGACCGGGAAACAAAAACCAATGGAGGCTTCTTCCTCGATCCTGAAACGGGTAGCACAAGAATTCCCTTTGGAAAACTGGGAGACTTATATGGGGTTTTATTTTTTATAGTCGACACTATGCAAACAGGCCACGTATCCGTACCACAACCTTTTCGTTTAGCGGATGAAACAGAGGCAGTAAGAATTATATATCTGAAATCAAGAATACCTCCTCATACTTTAAACCTGAAAGACGATTATCAGAAAATATACAAAGCTGCCCTGTCAGAGAAAAAAGATAAAGCGCTGAATGAATGGTTTGATAAAACCAAAAGTGAGGTATTCATTGATATAGATAATGATTATAAAAATTGCGATATCCTTAAAACACAGTAAAGATGGAGAAATTTAAATCGGACGTGGATGCGGCTAACGCCATGTTTGAAGCTAATAAAAGGTTAAGCGCGGAAATATCTAAAGTGATCATTGGACAGAATGAAGTAGTAAAATTGGTACTTACCGCCATATTTTGTCAGGGGCACTCATTGCTGGTGGGAGTTCCGGGGCTTGCAAAAACATTGCTTATTCATACTATTGCTTCGGCTCTTAATCTGGATTTTAAAAGAATACAGTTCACTCCCGACCTGATGCCTTCGGATATTTTAGGCTCAGAAACATTAGACACGAACAGAAATTTTAAATTTATCAAAGGACCCATCTTCGCTAATATTATCCTGGCCGATGAGATCAATAGAACTCCACCCAAGACCCAGGCTGCGCTGCTTGAAGCCATGCAGGAATATTCTGTCACCATTGCGGGACAAATGTATAAACTGGAAAAACCATTTTTCGTTCTCGCTACACAAAATCCTATTGAGCAGGAAGGAACGTATCCACTTCCTGAAGCTCAGCTTGACCGCTTCATGTTCAATATCTGGCTTGACTATCCTTCATATGAATCAGAAATCAGCATTGCAAAGAGTACTACATCCAATATAACAACATCTGTAAATGCTATTTTGACAGGAGAAGAAATTAAAGTGTACCAGGAGCTGGTCAGGAAGGTGCCCGTGCCAGACAATGTAGTTGAATATATTGTGAAGCTTGTTCATAAAACCCGTCCAAATACTGCTATGGCTTCCAACGAAGCCAACTCTTACCTTGAATGGGGAGCAGGCCCGAGAGCTTCGCAATACCTGATGCTGGGTGCTAAATGCAATGCGCTGCTTAACGCGAAATACTCACCCGATATCGAAGATGTACGTGTAGTTGCATTACCAATTCTCCGTCACAGGATCGTCAGAAATTTCAAGGCGGAAGCTGAAGGAATTACAGTGGATGATATTATTAAGAAGCTGCTTTAGTCTTAATGATGATTGATGCTTCGAATGCTTTATTTGAGCCATTGACTTTATTAGTTTTTTTTAATTGCCTATGAGCATACTGATCATAAGTAAAACATATATAAAATTTATTAGCATCCGAAATGTTGTTCTTAATGTCGGGTAGGTACTTAGTATTAATTTAAGTGACTCAATAAATCAACTAATAGTAACGGCTGTAAATCTTGATAAGATCTAAGTAGATTTTTATTTGAGGGAGTATATTATCAAACTCATCATTTTTGTTTCTTATTTCAAGTGCTTTTATAATATTCACTTTAGCGCGTATGTTTGCTCTGCAGCATTTGTAATAATAGAATAATTGAAGTTCTCCTTTATTCATGCCTAATCTGGAATCAGATAAATAATTCTTTCTGAACAATTCGCTAAGATTGAATTTTCCATAAAAATCCAGGTCCATGCAAAGAAATGCGATTTCGTATAATATATCAATATATCTATATTCATCATTGAACTCGATGCAATCAAAGAGTATGGGAGAGGAGTATAAAAAAATGTTTTTTGAATGGAGGTCGCCATGGCAGTCCCTGATTAAACCTTTTTTTGTTCTGTCCACGAACAGGGTTTTATGGTCATTTAAAAATGCCTCCGATTTCTTTTGTGCGATACAGACAACGTCATGATAACCTCTCCCCAGATATTTTTTGATAAATTTTTTGTAAGAACTTAATTCATTAAAAAGCTCACTAAAAGTTGAAGTATTAAAATGAGTTTCTATTAACGGAGCCTTTTTGTGAAAGAGAGAGATTTTCATTGCAAGTTTCAGAAGGGAATCTTTCGTCACTACATTTTCTTGCAACATAAAATCCATTTGCTTCAGGGAATTAAGCCTTTTCATCATGACGGCATAATCTATGGTTTTACCTTTGTTTCCATCAATAGATATGGAATTATTATATTTTTTTACTGAAACAACCTTAAAATAAATTCCTTTGCTGAAACGTGAGTTCAGGGAAATTTCTCTTTCACAGTAAAATTTTCTCTGATGCAAAGTGGAAAAATTAAGAAAAGAAAGCCGAACCGGTTTTTTGATCTTAAATGCAAATTTTCCGGAGAGGAGTACCCATGAGATATGGGTTTCTTTTAGCTGAACCTCTCCATTGCATCCGGGGATATTTTTTGAGAGAATAAGCTTATATATATCCGCCTCTGTCATGAATTATTCGCGATGTGTTCCAATGCTTCTTGAAGCATATATTCTATATTGTCATTTCTGGAGAATAATGTCAGGTGGCTCTCGGTTAATGGTTCGTATTCTGTAATTAATTTTTGATAAACCTGATAATCTGCATCACTGTCCTTCCTTAATCCCTTTAATCTCTCTTGTATTAATTCCGGTTCTGCTCTTATTTCAATAAAAATTATTTTTTGATTAATTTCCAATAAGGCTGAGATGAATTGTTCTCTTATGCTTTGTTTGTAGAAGGTTCCGTCCAGAACAACATTTTTTCCATTATTTATATTCTTTAATGTTTCAGACAACAGTTTTTCATAGACTATTAATTTTTCATTCATGGAATATTTCATCCCGGAGAAATTTTTCTTCCGGAATTGGTCGCTGCTGAAATAAACAGCATTGAGGACTTCTGAAAGCCTGCTCGCGAAATAACTCTTCCCTGATCCAGGTAAGCCAATAACAATAATTACCATATGTTTTTAGCATTGGCCTATGGCCATGATGCAGGTTACTGATTATAGATAAAGGTGTGACATGCAATACAGAAGAGAAATATTGCACTAAGAATTTTTTCTATGCAGCGATATTTCTCTTCTGGTATTATAGCTGGAAGATGGAGAATTAACTGCAATCATAATTTCAAATAAGTTTCTCCAATTTGTCAGGATAAAATAATTCATGATTTTAATAATGCCGCTATTGCTTCCGGAAGCTGTGATTTCACATCTTTTAATTCACCCGCGGAGACATGTTTTTTGATCACTTTGAAAACAGCTTCAACATCTCTTTTGGTATTTGCGATGTCTCCAAAATCTTTCTCCGCTGTTTGTCCTGCATAGCCCTTTACACTTAGGAGAAAGTCCTCAAGTTTTTTGAGCCTGTTAGGTTTTTCTGGGATTTTCCATCCATTCACATAAACTGCTTTAATATAAAGTGGCAGCTGAGAAATAAGGTCAAGCGATTCCTGAGGAGTGATCATATCCCTTAAACAATGTAAAACAGCTGAAAGAACCCTTCCTGCATGAGCAAGATCATTCGGGTTTTCCAGTTCAATGGCAACCTCTTTTAGAAATGATGAAGCATTTTGTGTGTGGCGTTGAAAGTCGAATAGCATAGTTTTTATCAGTTTAATAATATTAATAAGTTAATTAACTCATGTCTTTAGTTATTGTTTTATAGCAGTATTTGTATAAAAGAAAAACATTCAAAGATTCAATTTGTTAGATGTTGCTGATAGAGAAAATTTCAAAAAATAAATGAGCACATCAGATCCAGGATCTCAAAAGCAGGAAAAAGGAAAAACCAGGGGATTGGGAAAACCCTGGAGGCTCCTTAATCTTCTTTTGCCACTAATATTGCTGGCACTTTTCCTTTATCAGTTTATGAATTCCGCGGACTTTAAAGAGATCTCATGGAATGATTTTGAAAAGCTTTTAGAAAGCAGAAAAGTAGGGAAAGTGGTAATTGTTAATAAGGAAACTGCAGAAGTTTATTTAAGGCAGGATACCTCTCATAGAAAATCCAGGGATTTAAATTTCAATCAGGAAAGCCCTCAATATTATTTTAATATCGGATCCCCGGAAGTATTTGAAGAAAAACTTTATCGCATACAGGAGTCATTTCCTGAAAAAGACAAAATCAAAACAGAATACAAAACAGAAAAAAATTGGTTTACGAACGTGTTGCTCTGGCTATTCCCCTTCGTTATATTTTTTTTAGCTATGAGATGGCTAAGCAGAGGCGCGGAAGGTTTTCGCGGGAATTCCATTTTTTCGTTTGGACAATCCGGCGCGAGGCTTTTTGAGAATGATAAAATAACGAATATTACTTTTAATGATCTGGCAGGCCTCGATGAAGCAAAACAAGAGATGAAAGAAACTGTGGATTTTTTGAAAAACCCACAGGATTATACAAGGCTTGGAGCAAGGATTCCTAAAGGTATTCTGTTGATAGGTCCGCCGGGAACAGGAAAAACTCTTATGGCAAGAGCTGTCGCAGGAGAGGCCAGGGTTTCATTTTTTTCTCTCTCCGGTTCTGAATTTGTAGAAATGTTTGTAGGGGTTGGCGCGTCCCGTGTAAGAGATCTATTTAAAAGAGCCAAGGAGAAAGCGCCATGTATTATTTTTATTGATGAGATAGATGCGATAGGAAGATCAAGAGGGAAAATACAATCGTTTAACAGTAACGATGAAAGGGAAAATACGCTGAATCAACTGCTGGCTGAGATGGATGGTTTCAGTAATAATTCAGGCGTTATAGTTCTAGCGGCTACCAATAGAGGAGATATTCTGGATCGAGCTTTGCTCAGACCGGGAAGGTTTGACAGGCGTATTTATCTTGAACTTCCGGATCTGCGGGAACGGAAGGAGATTTTCAATGTACATATCAGGCCGTTATTGATTGACGAAACAGTAGATGTGGAAGCCCTTGCGGCGCAGACACCGGGTTTCTCCGGTGCTGATGTTGCCAATATATGCAATGAAGCTGCATTAATCGCGGCCAGAAGAAAAAAAACTAAAATAGGGAAGGAAGAGTTTTCAGAAGCACTGGACAGGGTGATTGGAGGTTTGGAAAAAAGAAAAAAAATAATTTCGCCTAAAGAAAGAAATATCGTCGCGTTTCACGAGGCCGGCCATGCGCTTGCCACCTGTTATTTGAAAGGACTTAAAGAGATAGTTAAGGTGAGTATTATTCCGAGAGGAAGATCGCTGGGGGCAGCCTGGTATCGTCCGGAAGAACTTCAGCTAATCACTTTCACCCAATTGCAGAATGAAATATGTATTATGCTGGCAGGAAGGGCAGCAGAAGAAGTGATTTTAGGGGAGATAACATCAGGGGCGCTTGATGATCTGGAGAGAGTGACAAAGCAGGCATACAGCATGATCGCTTTTTACGGATTAAGCGGGAAAATCGGGAATATCAGTTTTTATGATTCAACAGGAAGTCAGGAGAGCCCGTTTCAAAAGCCTTACAGTGAAGAAACCGCAAAAATAATTGACGAAGAGGTGCGAAATCTGGTGAATACTGCATACCAGAAAGTAAAAACACTTCTTGAAGAGCACAAACAGGAACTTCAAAAAACAGGGGAGTTATTGCTGGAGAAGGAAGTGATTTATAAAGAAGATCTTGAGAAGATTGTACAATTAAATCCCCGAAATAATTAAAATCATTCTGATCTATTCAGGTATAAATCAGAATGATCAGATCATGGAAAAAAGTCCACTCCTTAGCCCATTACTTAAGTGGTGGGCTAAGGAGTGGACTAAAGAGAACAAGAAAATCTGGCACATCTCAGTGTTATCGAAACTCTTATTTAAAATGCTTCTGAAATAAAAAGATAGAGCCCCGAAGATTTTTGTCCTATCGCAAAGTCTAACCTTAAATTCAATCTTTCTTTAGGCTTTATAGCAAATCTTATTCCTCCGCCTGCTGAATACTTTATTCCTGATAAGGAAAAATTACCGATCTTGTCACTGACCTCTCCTATGCCGCTGAATACAACTATTCCAAACCTTTTATATACAGGCATTCTGTATTCAGCCTGAAGTACTGTGGCATCTTTGTCTCTGTACCTTCCTGTATAATATCCCCGCAACTGATTAGTGCCTCCAAGAGTAGCTAAATTCCTAAAGGGGACATTGCCATTGTTAAATAAACCAAAGAACTGTACTGCTAAAACATTTTTGGAAAATAAAATGTACTTCCTGGCATCAATAGTACATCCGTTGAAATTATACTGGCTTCCCAGAAAGCGATTATAGTTCATAAAAGAGATTTGGAAATATTCACCTTTCGTAGGGCTGAACGCGTTATTACGGCTATCCCATGCTATTAAGGGGCCGAGCCCGGAAGCGACATAACCATTACGTCCCGGTACATTCTCAGTTTGAAATATGCCATTGGGCTGAAAATCGGTTTTCAAAACATTTTGATATTCCCCAATCAGCCCTACAAACCATCTTTTATAAATCCTCCGCATAAATTGAGGGTTAAAATAAAGCTGCGTATAAGTATACACTTCTAGATTGCTTGCCGGAGTATTATTGCCAATTCCCCAGAATTTGTCAGGAAAATACGCGTATACTGTTTGCCATTTTAATATATGTTTTTCCTTAGGGAAATATATGTTGCCTCCCAGGTTAATGACAATCTGTTTTTTTTGTGTATACAAAAAAACAGTCTGAATATTTGAAGTCCGCACGGTGGAATCGTAAGCATCGGTTCTGAAAAATACCGATGCCAGTAAACCTGCTCCTACCTTAGTTTCAGGTGCATTTACTATTACCGGAAGAATAAGTATTCTTCTGTCGACTTTAAGCCTGGAAGAATCATCCGGAAGAGCGATGCTCAGAGTTATTTTAAGAGTAAAATATAAAAAAATGAGAATTCTATATGGAAGCATAAGTAAAGTGATTTACTTATAAACCGTATTTTTATGATTTAGTTAAATCAGTTTTTAAATTCCCGTATTTTTCCGAAAATGAGTAGAAATACCGGTAAAATAAAAATTGAAGGCTAGGAAGAGTCCTGACATCGAAAATGAAAGCTGACAGTAAATGAATGATAATTAATTATTTAGTCAGCTTAACTGAAAATAAACTTCGACTTTTGGCCATAGCATAGTTGGTTATTAATATTTAATTGTTTCGCCTCTCTTTCCAGGATCTGATAAAAGCGGGGAGCCATTCTTTATCTAAAGTATTTCCTAAAAATAAAAGACTAAAACAAAAGCCTGTCTTGAAGGCTTAATTTATTATAACAGATAAAAGAAAAGAGGGATATGAAAAAGTTATTCTTGGCATTTACAATAACAGGTTTAATTACAGCGTGTGATTCGAATAAAAAAAGTTCGAACGCAGGAAGTTATACAAGCGCTCCTACGCCTAAAACGATTAGCAATAGTAATAATGTAAGCCGGGTTAATGAACCTGCTGAAATAGTGGCACCTAAAACTCACGCACCTAAAACTCACCTGGATTCAATGCTTATGAATTCAAATTCAGGAGCTGAAAAACAAAGTTCTTCTTACAATAGCAACAGCACTTATCATAATGGTGCTTCCGGAGTGGGAACAGGTAGCAGTTATGCAGGACATGCGTATGCAAAGCTGAGGTATAAGAAGAAGCCAAAATATACAAAAAGCGCTGTACCTCCAATGGAAGAAGAGATAAGTGATAATGTGAAGGTCACTGATTCAACAGGCACTGTTAATAAACAAGACAGCATTTCAGTGAATAAAGGCTGGTAAATAAAGAAAATAAAATATGAAAAAAATTATTTTATCTATAACAATCATTGGTGTGTCACTTTGTTCATGCGAGACTACAAAGGAAAGTGCCAATATATCTGATACCCCAGCCGTAATGACTGGAAATTCTAATCATACGTCTGCTAGAGAAACGATGAATGGCAAGGCATGGTCCGGCAGAAATCCGCAATTTCCTGGCGTGCCAGGTCCGACTATTACATCAAAGTCAGACGAAGAAAGGGAAAAAGTAACTTCAAACAAGGCTGGCAGGCGATAATAATCGTGGCTTCGGATTGTATCCGGAGTTATGGAAATTATCTGTCGGCTGATTATTTTTAAATAGTTATCTTTGCATGTAATCTATTAACATGACAAGGATCAAAGCTTTTATCGCCCTGTTTGTATTTTTTCTTTCATCAGCAGCATACAGCCAGAATAATTTTACCATCAAAGGAAACCTTAAAGACACACTTACAGGAGATATGATGGGCTATGCAACCGTGCTGGTCAAAGAAACTAATACAGGTGCTGTTTCAGATGAGCAGGGAAATTTTTCGATAAGTCTCCCTCCGGGAAAATATACCCTGGAGATTTCATACCTGGGATACAAAACCATCACACAAAAAGTTAATCTCGCTGCCAACATGGTGCTTAATATACCTATGACCATGGAAGAAACAGTCACGCAGGAAGTTGAGATCAAAGACAAAAAAATGTCAGAGAATGTCGAAGACACCAGGATGAGCAATAATGAAATCGATGTTAAACTGATAAAAAAATTACCGGCGCTATTTGGCGAAGTTGATGTGATCAAAAATATGCAAATGCTCCCCGGTATACAGGTAGCAGGCGAAGGAAACACCGGTCTGTACGTAAGAGGCGGCAGTCCCGACCAGAATCTTGTGCTGCTCGATGATGCCCCTGTATACAATGCCTCTCACGTGCTGGGTGTATTTTCAATATTTAATTCGGATGCTTTAAAAAGCGCTGAGATTTACAAAGGCGGGATTCCGGCTCAATATGGTGGAAGGCTCTCGGCACTGGTAGATATCAGGACCAGGGATGGCAATCCTCAGAAATTTAAAGTGTCCGGAGGGATTGGATTAATTGCGAGCAGACTCATGATAGAGGGGCCGATAAAAAAAGACAAATGCTCTTTTATGTTATCTGGCCGAAGGACCTATGGAGATCTTTTTCTCAAACTCTCCAGCAATCCGGGTATCAAAAAGGACCAGCTTTACTTCTATGATTTTAATTTAAAGCTGAATTACAAATTCAACGATAAAAATAAACTCTATCTCTCGGCCTATCATGGAAGAGACGTACTTGCATTTGCCAGCCTCTTCGGACTTAACTGGGGAAATACAACGGGTTCTTTGCGTTTCAACCATCTTTACAACGACAAGCTGGTATCAAACACCGTGCTGGTATATTCCAAATTTGATTATGCACAGAGTTTTGATCTGGGCATCCAGCAATTTAAATTCAGCACCGGCGTAACGGAAAAATCTTTGCGTCATGATTTTACCTGGCTGCCGAACACGAAAAATGAGATCACTTTCGGTACAACCGTTACCTATCGCAGCTATGACCCGGGCAAATTCGAGCCTGGCAGCGATACTTCTATTTTCAAAGAAGTGATCATAGACAAATATCATTCTATTGATGAAGCCTTTTATATCAGCAATAAGCAAAAGTTCAGCAACAGAGTCACGATTGACTATGGCCTGCGCTATTCTCTATTTACCAATATTGGCAAAGGCACCGTTTATAAATATAATGGCGATCTGCTGGCTTCAAATATTACTGATACAGTTCAGTACAAACCTTTCCAGCCCATTAAAACTTATGGCGGATTTGAGCCAAGGATTTCAGGTAGGTATATGCTGACGGAAGAAGCTTCCATCAAAGCTTCATACAACCGCACGATACAATACATACAGTTGCTGTCAAATTCCACCTCACCAATACCTTCCAGCATCTGGGTTCCAAGCACGCCATATATTCAGCCGCAGAAAGCGGATCAGGTGGCGGCCGGCTATTTCAGAAATTTTTTAAGCAACACATTTGAAACTTCTATTGAAGGATATTATAAATGGATGCACAATGCTGTGGATTTTAAAGACAATGCCAACCTCCTTCTCAACCCACATATTGAAACGGAACTGAGAAGAGGCAAAGCCTGGTCCTACGGACTCGAATTTTTTGTCAAAAAGACCAAAGGAAAAACAACAGGATGGATCAGCTATACATGGTCGAAGACACAAAGAAAAATCCCGGGTGTGAATGATGGAAATACTTATTACGCGAGCTATGACCGTCGCCATAATTTTAATTTTGTGATCTCACATGACTTTAATGACCGCTGGAATATTGCCGGGAACTGGATCTATGGATCGGGCAGGCCTTTTACATTGCCGGCAGCCAGATACAGTTTTGATTACCTTACCGCTTCCTATTATACACAACGAAATGGCTACCGTATGCCCGCATATCACCGTATGGATATCTCCGTCAATCTGACCAATAAAAAGAAAGAAGGCCAGAACTGGAATAGCAGCTGGAATTTTTCCCTCTATAATGCGTATGGAAGAAAAAATCCATTCACTGTTTACACCAGGGATAAAGCGGGTTCCCCCGGAGAGAAAGAAGTAGTGATGTTATATTTATTTCGCTGGCTTCCGTCAGTCACTTATAATTTTAATTTTTAAAAATATGAAAAAGCTAAAAATATTATTCTCCATTTTCTCAACCGCTCTTTTCCTGAGCTCTTGTGAAAAGGTACTCAATGTGGATCTAAACGCATCAAACCCTAATGTGGTGATCGAAGGATTGATCACCGATAAGCCAGGGCCATATATTGTGAAGGTAACGATGACGGCAGACTATTATCAAAACCAGCCACCGCCTGCTGTTTCTAACGCGTTGGTAATCATTTCGGATAACATCGGCAACATTGATACTTTAATCCAGACCAGTCCGGGAGTTTACAAAACAAAGACAATCACCGGCGTTAAGTTTCGCACTTATACCTTGACAGTAAATATCAACGGAAAAATTTACTCGGCAATTTCTACACTTCCTGACCTTTATCCTGTAGACAGCCTGGGATACACTTACTATGCTAAAAGAGATATCCTTCATCATAAGGGATATTATCCTCTCGCTTATTCCGTAGTGCCGCAAAATGTAGAAAATTATTATCTGTGGAAATTTTTCCGTAATGATACACTCCTTAATAGTAAACGTCAGGAGATCTGGGTGGCAGATGATAAGTCTGTAAAAGCAAGTATTCGCGGACTGGAATTTCCTTACGCATACCAACTGCATGACACGGCCTCGGTGAAAGTATTTTCCATTACCAAAGA